>NZ_JYDF01000059.1:0-66603 GCF_003263525.1 Rahnella sp. NRRL B-41462
CAGCTTTCCGGCGGTATGCGCCAGCGGGTGATGATTGCGGTGGCACTCGTCCTGTAAACCTGCGTTGCTGATTGCCGACGAACCGACCACGGCGCTGGATGTCACCATTCAGGCGCAAAGTTCTGCAACTGATCCGGGTGCTGCAAAAAGAGATGCAGATGGGGGGTGATTTTTTATCACGCATGACATGGGGGTGGTGGCTGAAATTGCTGATCGTGTGCTGGTGATGCATCAGGGCAACAGTGTGGAAACGGGGGAAGTGAACGCGATATTCCGTTCTCCGCAGGCGCCTTATACCCAGACGTTGCTGGCGGCGGTGCCAAAACTCGGCTCGATGGCGGGTAAACCGCTGCCCGCACGCTTCCCGGCACCCACACAACAGGAAAGCGATCCGGAACTGATTCAAAACACCCTGACGCCAGGCATGCCCCCGATATTACAGGTGCGTGATCTGGTTACGCGGTTCGACCTGCGCAGCGGCATTTTCAATCGCGTGACCCGCCGGGTTCATGCCGTGGAAAAAGTCAGTTTTGATTTGCATCCCGGTGAAACGCTGGCGCTGGTGGGGGAGTCAGGCTGTGGTAAATCCACCACCGGCCGTTCGCTGCTAAAACTGGTGAAGAGTCAGGGGGGCACCATCACCTTTAACGGCCAGACGCTGACTGATATCGGCGGCAGTGAACTGCAACATCTGCGCCGTGATATCCAGTTTATTTTTCAGGATCCCTACGCCTCGCTCGATCCGCGCCTGACGGTAGGATATTCCATTATGGAACCGCTGCTGGTTCACAATCTGGCAAAAGGCGCAGAAGCCGAAGCCCGTGTGGCGTGGTTGCTGGAAAAAGTCGGACTGCTGCCGGAACACGCGCAGCGCTATCCTCATGAGTTTTCCGGCGGCCAGCGGCAGCGAATTTGCATTGCGCGTGCGCTGGCCCTTAATCCAAAAGTGGTGATTGCCGATGAATCGGTTTCGGCGCTGGATGTGTCTATCCGCGCGCAAATCATCAATCTGCTGATGGATTTGCAGAAAGAGTTTGGTCTGGCATTTTTGTTTATTTCTCACGATATGGCCGTTGTTGAACGCATCAGCCACCGCGTGGCGGTGATGTATCTCGGGCAGATAGTGGAAATCGGCTCGCGCCGTGCGGTATTTGAAACACCGCAACATGCGTATACCCGCAAACTGATGGCGGCTGTACCGGTCGCCGATCCGGCGCACAAGCGAAAAGACCAGGCGCTGCTGGTGGATGAAATCCCCAGTCCGATCCGCGGGCTGCACGATGACCCGGTGGTGATGCCATTGGTGAAGGTGGGCGAAGGCCATTTCGTCGCCAGACATACGATTGCGGGTATTTACTGATTTTTGTGGCGGCTTATTTTGAGTCGTCAATTCTTAGTAAGACAAACGGGTAAGACAGGAAAAGGAACTGACATGAATCAGCAGAAATCTAAAGGTAAGAACGTTGTCCGTCAGGCCGTGCTCGCTGCCGCTGTTTTCGGTTCGCTGGCGTCGGCTTCTGCATGGGCGGCAAAAGACGTGGTTATCGCCGTAGGTTCTAACTTCACCTCGCTTGATCCGTATGACGCTAACGACACCTTATCGCAGGCGGTCGCCAAATCTTTCTATCAGGGTCTGTTTGGCTTTGATAAAGATATGAAACTGGAAAACGTTCTGGCGGACAGCTATACCGTCAGTAAAGACGGTCTGGTTTACACCATCAAACTGCATCCGGGCATCAAATTCCAGGACGGCACCGATTTCAATGCGGCGGCCGTGAAGGTCAACTTTGATCGCGCCAGTAACCCGGACAGTCACCTCAAGCGTTATAACCTGTTTAAAAATATCGCCAGCACTGAAGCCGTTGATGACACCACGGTGAAAATCACGCTGAAAGCGCCGTTCTCCGCCTTTATCAACATTCTGGCGCACCCGTCTGCGGTGATTATTTCCCCGGCGGCGCTGACCAAATACGGCAAAGACATCGGTTTCCATCCGGTCGGTACCGGCCCGTATACGCTTGAACAATGGAACCAGACTGACTTTGTGAAAGTGAAGAAGTTCGACGGTTACTGGAAAAAAGGTGAGCCGAAACTCGATACCATTACCTGGCGTCCGGTGGCAGATAACAACACCCGGGCAGCCATGCTGCAAACCGGCGAAGCGGATCTGGCGTTCCCGGTGCCTTACGAACAGGCAGCCTTATTGGAGAAAAATGCCAAACTGGATCTGGTGACGGCGCCGTCGATTCTGCATCGCTACATCAGTTTCAATGTCACGCAAAAACCGTTCGATAATGTGAAAGTGCGTGAGGCGATTAACTACGCGATTAACAAGCAGGCGCTGATCAAAGTGGCGTTTGCCGGTTATGCTGTGCCGTCTGAAGGGCCATTGCCGCAGGGCATCGAATACGCCGCGAAATTTAAACCGTGGCCGTATGATCCGGCAAAAGCCAAAGCATTGCTGAAAGAAGCCGGTTACCCGGATGGTTTCACCACTACGCTGTGGTCCTCACACAACAACAGTACCGCGCAAAAAGTGTTGCAGTTCACCCAGCAACAACTGGCACAGGTCGGTATCAAGGTGACGGTTACCGCCATGGACGCCGCACAGCGTGCTGCGCAGGTTGAGAATGTGGGGCAGAAAGAGGCGGGCATCCGCATGTTCTACACCGGCTGGTCGGCGTCTACCGGTGAAGCAGACTGGGCGTTGTCTCCGCTGTTCTCCACACAGGCCGCGCCACCGAAGCAGTTCAATACCGCGTTCTACAGCAATGCGCAGGTGGATAAAGATTTGACCGATGCGCTGAAAACGACTGACAAAGCTGAGAAAGCTAAACTGTACGCTGATGCCCAGAAGCAAATCTGGAGCGATGCGCCGTGGGCGTTCCTGGTCACTGAACGTCTGGTTTCAGCCAAAAACAAACGTCTGACCGGCTTCTATGTGATGCCCGATACGGCGTTCAGTTTTGATGATGCAGATGTGAAATAACAGGCGGTGAGGCTTTCAGGGCGCGTGGCGCACAGCGTGCGTGCCCTGAACTCGTGTGTTCCGGGTCCGGAACATGGATGTCTACCGTGAAATCACAGACAGCGAATCATGCTTAATTATTTTTTAAAACGATTACTCGGACTGATCCCGACACTGCTGATTGTGGCCGTGCTGGTGTTTTTATTTGTGCATCTGCTGCCGGGCGATCCGGCGCGGCTGATGGCCGGGCAGGATGCCGATGCCAGCGTAGTGGCGCTGGTGCGTCAGGATTTGGGGCTGGATAAACCGCTTTATCAGCAATTCTTCACTTTCTTTGGCAATGCGCTGACCGGTGATTTCGGCCACTCAATGGTCTCAAAACGCCCGGTCATTGATGAAATCAGTTCGCGCTTTATGCCGACCTTTTGGCTGACGCTGACCAGCATGGTGTGGTCGGTGATTTTCGGGCTGGTGATTGGCGTGGTATCCGCCGTGTGGCGTAGCCGCTGGCCGGACAGACTGGGCATGGCGCTCGCCGTTTCCGGTATTTCCTTCCCGGCCTTCGCGCTGGGCATGCTGCTGATGCAAATCTTTTCTGTTGAACTGGGCTGGTTGCCGACGGTGGGCGCTGACAGCTGGCAGCACTATATTCTCCCTTCTGTCACACTCGGTGCAGCGGTGGCGGCGATCATGGCCCGCTTTACCCGCGCCTCTTTTGTCGAAGTGATGCAGGAAGATTATATGCGTACTGCGCGTGCCAAAGGCGTGCACGAAGCGGTGGTCGTGGTCAAACATGGCCTGCGTAACGCGATGATCCCCGTCGTGACCATGATGGGACTGCAATTTGGCTTCCTGCTCGGCGGTTCGATTGTTGTGGAAAAAGTGTTCAACTGGCCGGGGTTAGGGCGGTTGCTGGTCGATTCGGTTGAGATGCGCGATTATCCGGTGATTCAGGCAGAAGTGCTGTTGTTCTCGCTGGAATTTATCCTCATCAATCTGCTGGTGGACATGCTGTACGCCGTCATCAACCCTTCCATCCGATACAAGTGAGTAAGCGCATGAAAAACTGGCGGCGAAATGCCGTACTCGCGGGTTTACCGGTAATCACGCCGGGAACTGTGCAACCACAGGCGGGAAGGACACCGTGGAAAGCGTTCTGGCGTCGTTTTCGACGGCAGCACATTGCGATGATTGCGGGAGTTTTTATCCTGCTGCTGATTGCTGCGGCCATTCTTGCGCCGTGGCTGGTGCCCTTTGACCCGGAAAATTATTTTGATTACGACCGTCTGAACGAAGGCCCGTCGCTGATCCACTGGCTGGGTGTGGATTCGCTGGGGCGTGATATTTTCAGCCGTATTCTGATGGGGACGCGGATTTCACTGACGGCTGGTGTCCTTTCTGTGGTGCTCGGCGCGGCAATCGGCACGGTATTCGGCTTGCTGGCGGGATATTACGAAGGCTGGTGGGATCGCATCACTATGCGCGTCTGTGACGTCCTGTTTGCTTTCCCCGGTATTTTGCTGGCGATTGCCGTCGTGGCGGTGATGGGCAATGGCATGTCGAACGTGATTATTGCCGTGGCGATTTTCAGCATTCCTGCCTTTGCGCGACTGGTGCGCGGCAACACGCTGGTACTCAAACAGCAAACCTATATTGAATCGGCGCGCAGCATTGGCGCCTCTGACGCCACGATTTTATTCCGCCACATCCTGCCGGGCACGTTGTCATCGATAGTGGTGTATTTCACCATGCGTATTGGTACCTCGATCATCACCGCCGCCAGTCTGTCGTTCCTGGGCATGGGCGCACAGCCGCCAACGCCGGAGTGGGGAGCGATGCTCAACGAAGCCCGCGCCGACATGGTGATGGCACCGCACGTCGCCATATTCCCGAGCCTGGCAATCTTTCTGACCGTACTGGCGTTTAATTTGCTGGGGGATGGATTACGGGATGCGTTGGATCCGAAATTGAAGAATTGAGATTTTTGCTTCTCCCCCTTCGCAGGGGAGAAGCAGATGGCTTCTATTTTTAGGAACCTGCACTCATGAAGGGGAGTGCAAAAACTCCGCATGGAATTTCAGGTGATCTTCCACAAATGACGCAATCGTAAAGTAACTGTGATCGTACCCCGGCTGAACCCGCAGTTGTAACGGCCAGCCGCGTTGTCGGGCGATCTCCGCCAGTTTTGCCGGTTGTAGCTGATCCGCCAGGAACTGATCGCTATCGCCCTGATCGACTAAAATCGGGAACGGTTTTTGATCCGCTGGCAATGAACTCAGCAGGTGGCAACTGTCGTATTGTAGCCACTGACTTTCGTCATCCCCCAGATACGCGCTGAACGCTTTACGTCCCCACGGCACCTGAGCCGGATTCACGATGGGCGCAAACGCTGACACCGAACAGAAACGCTGCGGATTACGCAGCGCCAGCATCAGCGCACCGTGGCCGCCCATTGAGTGGCCGAAAATCGACTGACGTTCGCTGACCTTGAAATGGTCGCTGATCAGCGCAGGCAGTTCATCAAGCAGGTAATCGTACATCCGGTAATGCGCTGCCCATGGCGCCTGCGTGGCATTCAGGTAAAAACCGGCGCCCTGACCGAGATCGTAACCGTCGTCGTTGGCGACACCTTCACCGCGCGGGCTGGTATCCGGCATCACCAGAATCACACCGAGTTCTGCCGCGACGCGCTGCGCCCCGGCTTTGATCGTGAAGTTTTCATCATTACAGGTCAGGCCCGACAGCCAGTACAGCACCGGCGGCGGCGCGTCGTGTTGCGCCGGAGGCAGATAAATGCTGAACGTCATGCTGCAATTCAGGCTCTCAGAGGTATGGCGGTAGCGCTGCTGCCAGCCGCCAAACATCCGGTGTTCTTCGAGTAGTTCAATCGAGCTGCTCATTGACACATTCCTTACTTATTAAAATGAATAACCGTACGGATAGATTTCCCTTCGTGCATCAGGTCAAAGGCTTGGTTGATTTCTTCCAGCGGCAGGGTGTGGGTAATGAAATCGTTCAGGGCGAATTCACCGTCCAGATAACGTTGCACAAGGCCCGGCAACTGGCTGCGACCTTTCACACCGCCGAAAGCAGAACCACGCCATACGCGGCCTGTCACCAACTGGAAGGGGCGGGTGGAGATTTCTTCGCCTGCACCGGCCACGCCGATGATGACAGATTCGCCCCAGCCTTTGTGGCAGCATTCCAGTGCGGAACGCATCACATTGACGTTACCGATACATTCGAAGGAGAAGTCCACGCCGCCGTCGGTCATTTCGACGATAACGTCCTGAATCGGCTTGTCGAAATCTTTCGGATTGATCAGATCGGTTGCGCCGAGTTTACGCGCCAGATCGAATTTGCTGGTGTTCAGATCGATACCGATGATGCGGCCTGCGCCAGCCATCACCGCGCCGATAATCGCAGAAAGACCAATCCCGCCGAGACCGAAGATCGCCACGGTGTCGCCTTTTTTCACTTTAGCGGTGTTGATGACCGCGCCCATCCCGGTGGTCACGCCACAACCGAGCAGACACACTTCTTCCAGCGGCGCTTCTTTATTGATTTTCGCCAGGGAGATTTCAGGCACCACAGTGTATTCGGAGAAGGTCGAAGTGCCCATGTAATGGAAAATCGGCTTGCCGTCTTTAAAGAAACGGGTGGTGCCGTCCGGCATCAGGCCTTTACCTTGTGTGGTGCGGATCGCCTGACACAGGTTGGTCTTGCCGGATTTGCAGAACTTACACTCGCCACATTCCGGTGTGTACAGCGGGATCACATGGTCGCCCACGGCCACGCTGGTGACACCTTCGCCGACGGCTTCGACGACACCGCCGCCTTCATGGCCGAGGATCGCCGGGAAAACACCTTCCGGATCTTTGCCGGACAGCGTGTAAGCATCAGTATGACAAACACCGGTGGCGACAATACGCACCAGCACTTCGCCTTTTTGCGGCGGCATCAAATCCACTTCTTCGATGGACAGAGGTTGATTCGGGCCCCAGGCGACGGCCGCACGTGTTTTGATCATTTGCATTTTTTAGCTCCAGTCAGGTGTTTTTACTTATTCGGATTTTAAGTTAATAAGTCGGATGCAACGCCGGATCGTGTTCTGCGGCGAGCGGATGTTTCAGTAACGGGATCACCCCGTCATTCTGTTCGATGATCAGTTCTTTCAGCGCCCGGACATTCGGACTGAACGCATCCCGGCGCCAGATAAGCCAGGTGGCGGTATCGGCGAATTCATCC
This sequence comes from Rahnella sp. NRRL B-41462, assembly GCF_003263525.1. Lineage (NCBI taxonomy): Bacteria > Pseudomonadati > Pseudomonadota > Gammaproteobacteria > Enterobacterales > Yersiniaceae > Rahnella > Rahnella sp. NRRL B-41462. The sequence continues at coordinate 7,217 of NZ_JYDF01000059.1, forward strand.
GGCATTTCGTGAATTTCTACCCGCTCGTGGCCGGGCAACTGTTCCAGCACAGAACGCGGGATCATGGCGATACCCGCACCGCTGGCGACACAGGCCATCATGGAATGATAGGACTGAATCTCCAGGGTGTTAGCGACCGGCACATTCATGTGTTTGATCCAGCCCTGTAAACGCTGGCGGTAGGAACAACTGGGGCGGAATGCAAAAACGGTGTGGCCGCTGCGACCCGCAGGCACTTCCAGCGGCGACTCGCCCGGCGGGGTAATCACTACCATGCGTTCGCGAAAAGAAATACAGCCATTGATATCGTCAAAATCGATCGGACCATCAACCAGGGCTGCGGCGAGACGTCCGGCACGCACGCTGTCGATGATTTCTCCGGAAGTCGCCGTCACCAGCGACAGCGCCACTTGCGGAAACTTCTGATGATAAGCGGCGAGCAAAGAAGGCAGGCGTGTTGCCGCCGTGCTTTCCATCGACCCCAGCGCGAAATTCCCGGCCGGTTCACCGGCATGCATGATGCTCATCGCTTCGTCGCTCAGCGCCAGAATGCGCTCGGCGTAGTTGAGGAAGTTATGGCCCATGGCGGACAGGCGGATGCGTTGCTTCTCGCGGATAAACAGATCGGTGCCCAGTTCGAGTTCGAGCTGGCGCAGGCGGGTGGTCAGGTTCGACGGGACACGATGCAGTTGCTCTGCCGCACGCGCCAGCGAACCGGTTTCCGCTACGCAGCAAAACATCCGTAACTGAGTGAGATCCATGATGGGTTCCTGTGTTCTCTAATCGTAAACAAGTTGGTTTGTATTATTCAGTTTCCGTGATTGTACTCATAAGGCATCATAGCGACAACTTCCAATTAACTTTCTTTTAAGAAATCTGCTGTTTTCGGCGACAGGTTTGAGTATGTTTACTCACTGTTTCTAATATGTTGCATTGCGGTTTCTTTTGACGGAGCAGTTATGGCTTTTCGTATTGCGCTAAGTGGTTTTCTGGCTTTTGTCGTCGCGATGGGTATCGGGCGTTTTGCCTTTACGCCGCAGGTTCCTTTAATGATAGCTGAACATCAGTTCAGCCTGACCGGCGCGGGGCTGGTCGCCGCGTTCAACTATCTCGGTTATCTGTGTGGCGCGTTTGATGGCATGCGTGCCAGCAAACATCTTGAACGCCGTTTGTGGCTGGGCGTGTGGGGCGGCGTGATCCTGACATTGCTGTCGGCGGTAATTTCCGGCGAAGTGCTGCACAGTATTGTGCGCTTCCTGATCGGCTGGACCAGCGGCTGGGCGATGGTCATGGTATCAGCGTGGTGTAACGAACGGCTGGCGCATTATGGCCGTCCGGCAATGAGTGCCGCGGTGTTTGCCGGGCCGGGCGCGGGGATTTTCCTCAGCGGCATGCTAGCGGTGGGTATTCACAGTTTGCAGCTCACCTCTGCGCAGGCCTGGTGTGTTTACGGCGTGCTGGCGCTGATTTTCGTGGCAATTATCACGCCGAATCTGCCGCGCAAAGGCGACCTGCACCGTTCGCACATGGCGACTGAGCCGCTGATAATGACGCCTGCGCTGAAACGTCTGGTGTGGAGTTACAGTCTGGCGGGCTTTGGCTATATCCTGCCCGCGACGTTTTTATCTCAGATGGCGAGTGCACGTTTTCCTGACAGTCTGTTCGCGCAGTTTGTCTGGCCGGTGTTTGGCGGCGCTGCGGTTATCGGCATCATCATCGGTATTCTTACCCGCCATTGTCTGACTACGCATACCCGCCTGGCGCTGACACTATGGATTCAGGGGCTGGGGATTTTGTGCGCGGAAGTGGTGCCGGGCGTCAGTGGTCTGGTGCTTGGCGCGCTACTGACCGGCGGTGGTTTCCTCAGCGTGGTGCAATTGGCCTTACAATACAGCCGCGAGCTTGCACCCAATCACAGCCGTTATATGGCCGGGTTGCTGACGACCGGTTACGCTGTTGGCCAGTTATTCGGACCGGTTCTGTCGGCGATTTCTACCGCGCTGACCCATCGTCTGGAGCCTGCGCTGTATGTCGCGCTGGCCGGTTTTATTATTGCCGGGGCGCTGGTCTTCCGGCATAAACGATAAGTTGCAGCTATTTCATCCATCATGAAGCACATTCACTGGATTCTGAACCGGCTCTCTACTACAGTAAGCCACCTCATTTTAGCGTGATCTGCGTCAAAGTGATTACATCTGCCGGAGAAGAAAGAATGCCAATCCTGAGTAAAGAAGCCATTTTGGTTCACGAGGCCCTGTTAGCCCGTGGTCTGGAAACCCCTCTGCGTGAAGCTTTGCCGATCGACAATGAAACGCGCAAGCAGCGGATCCAGGAACATATGACCGGCATCATGCAGCTTCTCAATCTGGATCTTTCCGATGACAGTCTGGCGGAAACGCCGCACCGCATCGCCAAGATGTATGTGGATGAAATCTTCTCCGGACTTGATTACGCCAACTTCCCGAAAATCACCGTCATCGAAAATAAGATGAAAGTGGATGAAATGGTCACCGTGCGCGATATCACCCTGACCAGCACCTGCGAACACCATTTCGTGACCATCGACGGCAAAGCGACTGTGGCGTATATCCCGAAAGACACCGTAATCGGCCTGTCGAAAATCAACCGCATCGTGCAGTTCTTCTCACAGCGCCCGCAGGTTCAGGAGCGTCTGACCCAGCAGATACTGGTTGCCCTGCAAACCCTGCTCGGCACCACCAATGTCGCGGTTTCCATTGATGCGGTGCATTACTGCGTGAAAGCGCGTGGTGTGCGTGACGCGACCAGCGCAACGACGACGACTTCGCTCGGTGGTCTTTTCAAATCCAGCCAGAATACGCGACAAGAATTTTTAAGAACCGTCCGCCATCCGTCGTAACTAAAGCCGCAGCGGTGTTCGCTGCGTTCGGAGACCCGAATCACTGACATCAGTCAGCTCATCGGGTTCTTCTCGCTGGCTGCCATGCTGCAACTTCATTTACTTGGATGGTAGCCACCCTGATTTTCTTCCCTTATTCTTAAATATCTCAATAATCTTCAAAAGGAATGTCAGGGTGCGCTCACGTATTGCCACGCTCGACTTTGCCCGTGGTCTCGCCATTTTTGGCATTCTTCTGCTCAATATCAGCGCCTTCGGTTTACCGAAAGCCGCTTACCTGAATCCGGCATTTGCCGGAACGCCTTCAGCTTCTGATACCTGGACCTGGGCGGTGCTCGACGCGCTGGCGCAAGGCAAATTCCTGATGATGTTCGCCATGCTGTTCGGCGGCGGTCTGTTTTTATTGCTGCCGCGCGGCAAACACTGGATCCAGGCCCGGCTGTCGATTTTATTACTGTGCGGTTTTCTTCATGCCACCCTGATGTGGGACGGTGATATTTTGCTGTCATACGGGCTGATTGGTCTGGTGTGCTGGAGGATGGTGCGGGAAGGGCGCAGCAGTCAGTCGCTGATTTCAACGGGCATCATTTTGTATCTGATCGGTGTGGCCGTGCTGGCGATGCTGGGATTTATTACCTCGCCAAAGCCCGGTAGTTTCTGGCTTCCGGGACCGGCGGAAATTCAGTATGAACAATACTGGCGGCTGAAAGGGGGTTGGGAAGCTATCCGCAACCGGCTCGATTTACTGTCATCCAGTTTGCTGGCGATTGGCGCGCAATACGGCTGGGAACTGGCGGGCGCCATGCTGATTGGCTCCGGCCTGATGCGCAGCGGATGGCTCAAAGGTGCGTTTCGCGTCTCGCATTACCGCAAGGTCGCAGCCGTACTGTTACCGCTTTCATTGCTGATTCAGATCCCGGCGATTTATCTGCAATACCGTACCGGCTGGGACTACCGCTGGAGCGGTTTTCTGTTGCAGGTGCCGCGTGAAATTGGCTCGCTGATGCAGGCGGTGAGCTATCTGGCGCTGTGCTACGGCTTCTGGCCGCTGATTTCCCGCTGGCGCATAACGCACTGGATTTCGCAGACTGGCCGCATGGCACTGACCAATTACCTGTTACAGACGCTCATCTGCATCACCTTCTTCAATGTTTTCGGCTTCTATCAGCACTTTGACCGCCTGCAACTGGTCGCACTGGTCCCGCTGGTCTGGGTGTGCAATGTGCTGGTGACATTGCTGTGGTTGCGTCATTTCCGCCAGGGGCCGGTGGAGTGGCTCTGGCGTCAACTGACGGCGAAAGCAGCGGGTGAAGAACTAAAAGCTGCCTGAACCTGACGTTGATATATCATCCTAAATGATGGATTTGGGATGAAGGTTGCATATTTGTATGTAAACGTTTTCTTTCCTGTGACGAGATTCACGCAGGCGTTTTCGCAAAATGTTTAGGATAGCGGTCGTGCCTCTCCGATGACCACTACACTAAAAAAGGAAACGCCATGCGCACTTCACCTCGCTTCTCTTTGTCTGGTTTCTTTACCTCCTGGGTCAAAAATTTCCGTATTCCTCCGTACCATTCCCTGACTGATCACGGAGCGACGCATGGTCACAATTCGTGATGTCGCCCGGCTGGCGGGGGTTTCTGTCGCCACCGTGTCACGTGTTCTGAACAATCCGTCTATTGCCAGCAAAGAAGCGCGCGAGCAGGTGTTACAGGCCGTCGCCACGCTGGGATACCGGCCCAATGCCAATGCGCAGGCACTGGCGACGCAAAGCAGCGATACCATCGGCGTGGTGGTGATGGATGTTTCAGACCCGTTCTTTGGCGCGCTGGTGAAAGCCGTTGATACCGTCGCGCAGCAGCATCAGAAATACGTCCTGATAGGCAACAGCTATCATATTGCTGAAAAAGAAAGGTACGCCATTGAAGTCCTGATTCGTCAGCGCTGTAACGCACTCATTGTGCATTCCAAGGCGCTGGGGGATGACGAGCTTTCGCGATTTATGGATCAGGTGTCGGGCATGGTGCTGATTAACCGTGTCATTCCGGGCTACGAGCACCGCTGTGTCTGGCTTAACAACGTCAGTGGCGCGGAAATGGCAACCCGCCTGTTGCTGTCTCAGGGGCACCAGCGCATTGGTTATATCGGTTCAAGTCATGGCATCGAAGATGATTTACAGCGTTATCAGGGTTACTCACAGGCAATGATGCAGGCAAATCAGAGCGGTGACGCGCCCCCTGCCGCATGGCGGGCGCAAAGTTCGCCGGATTTGCAGGGTGGAGAAGCGGCAATGGTGGAACTGCTCGGGCGTAATCTGCACCTCAGCGCGGTGTTCACCTACAACGATTCGATGGCTGCGGGGGCGATGGCCGTGTTGAAAGAAAACGGAATTAACATTCCCGATGACTTTTCGCTGATCGGTTTTGATGACATTCCGATTGCCCGCTATACCAGCCCGAAAATGACCACTGTGCGTTATCCGATCGTTTCCATGGCGACGCTTGCCACTGAACTGGCTTTAAAAGGTGCGGCAGAACAGTTAGCTGCGGGCATTTCGCATTGCTTCATGCCTACGCTGGTCAGACGCCACTCGGTAGCTCCCTGGCAAAATGTGGCACCCGTCACTTATTGATCAAATAACGCGATGTAACCGTTTTCAATCTGTGAGAACTTTCACAGTTTATTAACATCGGGCGCATTATGATTCATTCGTTTTAAATATGATTCAATTTGGGTCCGGTTTACCGGACTTGTTTCACAGCGAGTCAGGACGTTATAAGTCAAGGATGGCAGGCACCCACAATCGTGACGTGGAGCTGTACTGCTCCCGCAGGGATTTCCGGTGCCAAATTCTGTAACACCCTACATAACCGGAGATACAAATGAATAAGAAGGTCTTCACCCTGGCGACTCTGGCTGCAAGCATGATGTTTGGTTTTGCCGCACATGCTGCTGATACTAAAATCGGTGTCACCATCTACAAATATGACGACAACTTCATGTCCGAAGTTCGTAAAGCCATTGAGAAAGATGCGAAAGCCACTCCAGATGTGCAACTGCTGATGAATGACTCGCAAAACAGCCAGTCTACCCAGAACGACCAGGTTGACGTTATGCTGGCGAAGGGTGTTAAAGCGTTGGCCATTAACCTGGTTGACCCGGCTGCTGCCCCGGTCATCATTGAAAAAGCCCGCGGTGCTGGCATTCCTGTCGTTTTCTATAACAAAGAACCTTCCCGTAAAGATTTAGACAGCTACGACAAAGCCTATTATGTCGGGACTGATTCTAAAGAATCCGGCGTGATCCAGGGTGAGCTGATTGCTAAACACTGGAAAGCTAACCCGGCCTGGGATCTGAACAAAGACGGCGTGATCCAATACGTGCTGATCAAAGGCGAGCCGGGCCATCCGGACGCTGAAGCGCGTACTAAGTACGTCATCAGCACCCTGAATGGCAAAGAAGGCCTGAAAACTCAACAACTGCAGCTTGATACCGCCATGTGGGATACCGCACAGGCGAAAGACAAGATGGATGCGTGGTTATCCGGTCCTAACGCTAACAAAATCGAAGTGGTTATCGCCAACAACGATGCGATGGCAATGGGTGCTGTAGAAGCGCTGAAATCCCATAACAAAACCAGCATTCCGGTATTTGGTGTGGATGCCCTGTCAGAAGCGCTGGCACTGGTGAAATCTGGCGCAATGGCCGGTACCGTGTTGAACGATGCAAACAACCAGGCGAAAGCCACGTTTGATCTGGCGAGAAATCTGGCTGACGGTAAACCAGCGGCCGAAGGGACTAACTGGAAAATCGAAAACAAAGTCGTGCGTATTCCTTATGTCGCCGTGGATAAAGACAATCTGTCTTCCTTCGTGAAATAAGAATGCAACGGCAGCAGTAACGACAGACAGCAATAAAAAACAAAGCTAAGCAGTGGCAAAAATAATTGCGGTTAAGCCGTAAATAAAGACTAAGTATGATTAGACGTTAATGCTTATCTGACAGGACGTCATGTCGCTCTGCGTGTGGTGCGTATACCGGCCATACGCAGGGCTGACATCAGGTATTAATACACCCGTTTATTTTTATCTTTAGCCAGGTATAACTATGGCCGATAATACGTTATCTGACACAACATCAAAACCGGACGAATTCCTTCTGGAAATGAGTGGTATCAATAAATCATTTCCTGGCGTCAGGGCGTTAGATAATGTGAATTTAAAAGTGCGTCCTCATTCTATTCACGCCCTGATGGGTGAAAATGGCGCAGGTAAATCCACATTATTAAAATGCCTTTTCGGGATATACAGCAAAGATTCCGGTACCATTCTTTTTCAGGGACAGGAAGTTAATTTTAAAAGTTCGAAAGAAGCGCTGGAACAAGGCGTGTCGATGGTCCATCAGGAATTAAACCTGGTGTTGCAACGTACGGTCATGGACAACATGTGGCTGGGACGTTATCCGACCAAAGGACTATTTGTCGATCAGGACAAAATGTACAAAGACACCAAGGCGATTTTCGACGAACTGGATATTGATATCGACCCGCGCGACAAGGTCGGTAAGTTGTCCGTTTCGCAGATGCAGATGATCGAAATCGCTAAGGCGTTTTCCTACAATGCAAAAATCGTCATTATGGACGAACCGACGTCCTCGCTGACGGAAAAGGAAGTGAACCATCTGTTCACCATCATCCGTAAGCTGAAAGATCGTGGCTGCGGCATTGTGTATATCTCGCATAAGATGGAAGAAATCTTCCAGCTGTGCGATGAGATAACCATTCTGCGCGACGGTCAGTGGATTATTACTCAGCCGCTGGAAGGCCTGGACATGGATAAAATCATTTCCATGATGGTCGGCCGCTCACTGAGCCAGCGTTTCCCTGACCGCCAGAACGTACCGGGTGAAGTTATCCTCGAAGTCCGTAATCTGACCTCGCTGCGCCAGCCTTCCATTCGTGATATTTCCTTTGATTTACACAAAGGGGAAATCCTCGGAATTGCCGGTTTAGTCGGTGCAAAACGTACAGATATCGTCGAGACGTTATTTGGTATCCGCGAGAAAGTCGCCGGAACCATTAAATTACACGGCAAAAAAATTAATAATCACAGTGCCAATGAAGCCATTAACCATGGTTTTGCACTGGTGACGGAAGAACGTCGTTCCACCGGTATTTATGCATATCTGGACATCGGCTTTAACTCGCTGATTTCTAATATTCGTCAATATAAAAATAAAGCCGGTTTACTCGACACTGCCCGGATGAAAAGCGATACCCAATGGGTTATCGATTCCATGCGGGTGAAAACGCCGGGACATAAAACCAGCATTGGTTCATTGTCGGGCGGTAATCAGCAAAAAGTTATTATCGGGCGCTGGTTATTAACCAACCCTGAGATATTAATGCTGGACGAACCGACGCGCGGCATTGATGTTGGCGCTAAGTTTGAAATTTACCAGTTAATCACCGAGTTGGCGAAAAAAGAGAAGGGGATCATTATTATCTCCTCTGAAATGCCGGAGTTGCTGGGTATTACTGACAGAATATTGGTTATGAGTAATGGACAGGTTGCGGGTATTGTTGAAACTAAAAATACCTCGCAGAACGAAATATTACGCCTGGCTTCCTTGCATCTCTAATTTTTAAGGGTTCTTATTATGAAAGCATTAAATAAGAAAAGTGTGCTCACTTATTTAAAAGAGGGCGGGATTTATGTGGTCCTGCTGGTCTTACTGGCCATTATTATCATCCAGGATCCGAGCTTCCTCAGTCTCGTCAACTTAAGTAACATTCTGACTCAGTCATCCGTGCGCGTTATTATCGCACTGGGCGTGGCAGGGCTTATCGTCACCCAGGGTACTGACCTGTCAGCCGGGCGTCAGGTCGGGTTAGCAGCGGTTGTTGCGGCCACCATGTTGCAGGCGATGGACAACGTCAACAAAGTATTCCCGAATCTGGAAGTGGTGCCCATTCCGCTGGTTATTCTGACCGTGTGTATTGTTGGTGCATTAATTGGTTTGCTGAACGGTATTATTATCGCTTACCTGAACGTAACGCCGTTTATTACCACGCTGGGCACGATGATTATCGTCTACGGGATTAACTCCCTGTATTACGATTATGTTGGTTCTTCACCGGTCGCAGGCTTTGACCCGGGCTTCTCCCAGTTTGCACAAGGCTTTATCCATTTAGGTGGTCTGAAGCTTTCCTACATTACGTTCTACGCGCTGATTGCGATCGCCTTTGTCTGGGTGTTGTGGAACAAAACCCGCTTCGGTAAAAACATCTTTGCTATCGGTGGTAACCCTGAAGCCGCGAAAGTTTCCGGCGTTAACGTCCCGTTAAACCTGATTATGATTTATGCATTGTCTGGTGTGTTCTACGCGTTCGGCGGTTTGCTCGAAGCGGGGCGTATCGGCAGTGCGACCAACAACCTCGGCTTTATGTATGAACTCGATGCCATCGCAGCCTGTGTGGTCGGCGGCGTGTCATTCGCCGGTGGTGTGGGTTCTGTGGCAGGGGTGGTGACAGGGGTGCTGATTTTCACCGTCATCAACTACGGCCTGACCTACATCGGCGTGAACCCTTACTGGCAGTACATTATCAAGGGCAGCATCATCATCTTTGCGGTGGCGCTGGACTCTTTGAAATACGCCAAGAAGAAATAAGTGATCGGGCAGTAAAAACAAAAGGCCGCATACGCGGCCTTTTTGCTGTCGTAAATTCGGAACCGGACTGCTCCCTCCCCTTTCGCAGGGTGAGGCGCTAAAGGCCAAACCCTTTCGAAGGGGAGGCGCAGTCCGGTTCTTACTGCTGGAAAGGATTTCTGCCCACCGGTTTCGGTGGTTCAGGTTGCGGTGCCGGTGCGGCATCCTCGGTTTCATCCTGAGCGGCGTCATTGGCTTCCTGCTCCGCTTTGACTCTGGCCGCTTCGTCTGCGGCCGCTTTTTCCGCAGCAGCTTTATCCGCTGCTGCCTTATCTGCCGCGGCTTTGGCGATAGCGGCTTTCTTCTCGGCTTCAAGTTGCTGTTGTAATGCCAGCAGTTGTTCCGGTGTTACCGCCGGGTAGCCCTGGGCATCGTCCGGAATGGTGTGTACCGCAGGAATAGGGATCAGCGGGCCAAGGAAGCGGGGTTCGCGTTTAAGCAGATACAAATCCGTCAGCGCGCCGAGGCGGGCGAAGATCTCGCGGCTGCGCACGCTGAGCATATTTTTTGGCGATGGTACGGCGAAACATTGTGCCTGAATGCCCATGTGCAGCGCGATAAACAGCGCGCGTTCGCAGTGGAAACGCTGGGTGATAATGATGAAATCGTTAGTGTCGAAGACTTTACGGGTACGCACGATGGAGTCGAGCGTACGGAATCCGGCGTAGTCGAGCACGATATCGCTGGCGGGAATACCGGCGGCAATCAGATCGCGGCGCATGGTGCTCGGCTCGTTATAACTTTGCTGTGCATTGTCACCGCTCAGCAGCAGATATTTTACCTTGCCGCTGTTGTAGGCATTAATCGCGCCCTGAATCCGGTACAGGTAATACTGATTAATGACGCCGGTGCGGTAATACTTCGCTGTTCCGAGCACCACGCCGACCTGACGGTGCGGCAGGGTTTGTACTTCGTCATAAATGTAGGGCTGGGTACGTAAGCTTATCCACTGATCAAGCCCAATAGCGACAGCCAGCATCAGAATAATGATGCCGAAAACGCCAGCTATAAGTCGCTTAATCATAGGTATCCCTGTTATGACCGGATGGAAATCGGATCCAAGGCTACTTTACCTGTTCGGGGTTCGCAATACGTTGGACTCTGCATCCACAGGCTTCGCAGCTTTTTTCAGCACTTTTCAGTGAATTACTTCTTAATCTGCGCGACGTACTGCAATTTGGACGAAAAAAAAGACCAATGCATAAGGCATTGGTCTGGATCATAGCCGGACTTCTTTTACTACCGTCGGATCAGAAAGACGTGCGCTTATAACTTCGGTACTGCGGTGCCCAGAAGTTGTGCTCAATGGCTTTCGACAGAGAATCTTCTGACGTTACCATCGCCACGCCCTGCAACTGCGCGGCCTTACCGACGGCCATCGCGATGCATTTAGACACGCCCTGAATATCGTCAACGTCCGGCAGCAGCGAGCCTGTGCCTTCTGTGGCCAGCGGCGAACACTCTGCCAGTGTTCTGCTGGCGGCCATCAGCATCCCGTCGGTAACGCGGGTGGCGCCCGAGGCAATCACACCCAGCCCGATCCCCGGGAAGATGAAGGAGTTGTTGCACTGTGCGATAGGGTAGAGCTTGCCTTTGTGGCTCACCGGTGCAAACGGGCTGCCGGTGGCGACCAGCGCGGCGCCGTCTGTCCAGTTCAGGATATCGGCAGGTGTGGCTTCCACGCGGGACGTCGGATTGCTCAGGGGCATCACCACCGGACGTGCACAGTGTTTGTGCATTTCGCGGATAATTTCTTCGGTGAACAGCCCCGGCTGGCCGGAAACGCCGATCAGCACGGTTGGCCTGGCGTTACGCACCACATCCAGCAGGGAAACGCTGTCGCTTTCCATGCCCCAGCTGGCCAGTGCGCTGCTTTTCTGCACCAGTTTGCTCTGGAAATCCAGCAGGTTAGGCAGTTTATCGGTGAGCAAACCAAAGCGGTCGACCATAAAGACTTTGGCGCGGGCTTCTTCTTCGCTCAGACCTTCAGATTTCATCTGCGCAACGATTTGTTCTGCGATACCACAACCGGCAGAACCCGCACCGAGGAAGGCGACTGTCTGATCGCTCAGTTTGCCCCCGGCGGCTTTACTGGCGGCAATCAGGCTACCCAGCGCCACGGACGCTGTGCCCTGAATATCGTCGTTAAAGCAGCACAGTTCATCACGGTAGCGTTCGAGGATCGGCATGGCATTCTTCTGTGCGAAATCTTCAAACTGCAGCAGCACATTTGGCCAGCGGATTTTTACGGCCTGAATGAACTGATCAACAAACGCTTCATATTCTTCACCCGTAATGCGCGGATGACGCCAGCCCATGTACAGCGGGTCGTTGAGTAACTGCGGATTGTTGGTACCGGCGTCCAGAACCACCGGCAAGGTATACGCCGGGCTGATGCCGCCACAGGCGGTATACAGGGAAAGCTTACCGATCGGAATGCCCATGCCGCCGATGCCCTGGTCGCCCAGACCGAGAATGCGTTCGCCGTCAGTCACCACCACCACTTTTACGTGTTGTTTGGTGGCGTTCTGCAACATGTCATCGATGTGGGCGCGGTTGGGATAAGAGATGAACAGGCCACGGGCGCGGCGGTAGATATCTGAAAAGTGTTCGCAGGCCTCGCCGACGGTCGGGGTATAAATCACCGGCATCATTTCGCTGAGATGGTTGTCCAGCAGACGGTAGAACAGCGTCTCATTGGTGTCCTGAATGTTTCTCAAATAGATGTGTTTATCGATGTCGGTTTTGAAATTCTGAAACTGGCGGTAGGCACGGTCAGCCTGTTCTTCGATGGTTTCCACCGCTTCCGGCAGTAAACCGTGAAGGTTAAAGTTGCTGCGCTCTTCTTCAGTAAAAGCGCTGCCTTTATTCAGTAACGGAAACTCTAACAGGATCGGGCCAGCGTGGGGAATGTACAGGGGGCGTTTACTTTCGTATTCAAGTTCCATCGTTTTACTCTTCCGGTTTTCAGAATGTTGTTTTTTATATTTCGGAGCGGTGAGGGTAACAGAGAGGAAATAAGGATTTCAAATGACAAATGTAATGACAATGTTATGTAACTAAAGACTCCGGAAACAGAGTCTTTAGTGTTAACCGGCTCACACTATCAGCAGGTCAGCGTGGTGATATCTTTGCAGCCCAGTGCTTTTAACGTGGCACGCGTGGCATCGTTTTGCGTGATCAACGCATCTTTTTGCTCGACCAGTACTGCACGGCGCACTTTCAGGCAATCTTCACCTGACATATTCAGCAGGATTAACGCGGCCTGCAAAGGAGGCAGGCTCGGATTGAATGCGGCGTTTTCGGCGTAACGGCCACCGAACTGTTTGCCGTTATGAGTTTCCAGCGCCACACCACTGTGCGACTTACTGTAAGGCGCATGACTTTGATTGCAGGCATCCAGTGCCATGAGTGCCAGGGAGTCGGTGCTTTCCAGTGTGTAACCGTGATTCACTTGGTCCATCAGCAGGGTGGTGATGTCCAGATCCTTCGGGCCGAAGGAGTGCGGCAGATAATCGCCAAGTGTTGCTACATCACGATCGGGCAGATGGATATCCAGCGCTGTGCCGCTGGTCAGCTCATTCATAAACTGACGACAATGCCCGCAAGGGGTGTAATTCACGGTGATGGAGGCCAGACGGGTTTCACCACGCAGCCAGGCGTGCGTGACTGCGGATTGCTCAGCGTGAACCGTTTGTTGCATCGGCGCACCGGCGAATTCCATGTTGGCACCGAAATACAAATTGCCTGAAATTCCGCGTGCAACCGCACCGACATTGAAATGAGAGATAGGCGTAACGGAACAGGCTGCGGCCAGAGGCAGCAGGGCAAATGCCAGCGCGTCATCGTCCAGTCCGGTAGCCTGTTTTATCTGCGCAACATCAGCCGCAGTGAGCATTGCCGGGAAGTCATCATGACGCAAACACGGCTCAAGCGCGGAGGATAAATTTTCAGGGAGTGCCGCAAAGGCGGTGTGAAAACGTGCGTGCATAAACATTCGATCTCGCAGTGATTACGGTTGAACAGTGTAAAAGTCATTCCATGAATGTAGTGTGATGAATGTCACTTTTTCGATGTAATAAGTTCTGCTTCGTTGCATATTTGGGAGATGTTACGCAGAACAGCCGCCTTTCCAGACGGCTGTTAAAAAAGGATGACGGGGAATCAGTGAGCCGGGAACCACTTGTCATTGATCTTTTTAAATTCGCCGTTAGCTTTGATCCCTTCCAGCGCTGTGTTCAGCTTCGCCAGCAGTTCCTTATTATCAGGACGCACCGCCATGCCGACGCCGGTACCAAAGTATTGCGGATCTTTAATCAGCTCGCCGACTTCACCCAGATTCGGGTTGGATTTCAGCCAGCCGTTCAGCACGGCGGTGTCGCCTAACAGCCCGTCCAGACGACCACTTTTCAGATCCAGAATCGCATTCTGATAGCTGTCGTAACCGACGGTAGTGATTTCAGGATGCTTTTCCATCAGGTATTTCTGGTGCGTGGTGCCATTTTCCAGGCCAACACGCTTACCTTTCAGATCCGCAATAGAAGCAAACTTGCCTTTCGGCCCGATAATCATTGCCGTGTTAGCGTAGTAAGGCTGGGTGAACGTCACCTGTTTACTGCGCTCTTCCGTGATATCCATACCGGAAATAATCACATCGAAACGACGGAATTTCAGTGCCGGGATCAGACCATCAAACGGCTGATTGGTGAAGGTACAGGTTTCCTGCATTTGCTTACACAGCGCGTTCGCCAGGTCGATATCAAAACCAATAATCTGGTTGTCAGCGCCGATAGATTCAAACGGCGGATACGTGGCGGAAGTACCGAAACGAATGGTGTCCGCAGCGGTGGCAGTGAAAACCGTGGCAGACAAGAGGGCGGCGAGGATCAGCTTTTTCATGCAATATATTCCTGTTCAAAAAATGACATTCCCTTCATGGTACAGTTTACTGATTTTATTAATTTAATCGGGTAACTGGCAGGAAGTGAAACCTGAGAACAAAGTGCCACTAAATGAATTTATATGCAATAAATTTGATTAAAAAATTATAAATTGAAACAGGGGGATGTTTTTTCCGGCACAAAAAAAGGGACGATTTCTCGTCCCTTCAGATTCTTCTCTGGCTATCAGTTACGGCGTTCAAATGCCAGTGCACGACGCTCAATCAGGCGCATCATCAGGGTCAGCAACCCGTTCACGCACAGATAAACCACACCGGCCGCACCGAATACCATCACGTCATACGTACGACCGTACATCAGCTGGCTGTGACCCATCACATCCATCAGCGTAATGGTGTAGGCCAGCGAGGTACTTTTAAACACCAGCACCACTTCGTTGGAATACGATGACAGCGCGCGTTTAAAGGCGTACGGCAACAGAATGCGCAAGGTTTGCGGCTTCGACATGCCAAGTGCTTCGCACGACTGCCACTGGCCGGACGGAATAGCGCGTACCGCACCGGTAAACAACTGTGTGGTATATGCCGCACTGTTCAGCGCCAATGCAAACATCGCGCAAAGCCACGGCTGCGACAGGACTTCCCATAACCACGGAATTTCGCGGATCGACGGAAACTGGCCCGGTCCGTAGTAAATCAGGAAGATTTGCACCAGCAACGGTGTGCCGGTAAACAGCGTGATGTAACCTTTAACGATCTGACTGGCAACCGGCACTTTCAGCGTCAGAACGACGGTGAAAATCATCGCCAGTAACAGTGCAACAATCAGTGCCGCCACGGTCAGTGTCAGGCTGGTGTGCAATCCTTTCAGGACTTCAGGTAAATATTCCCACATCAGGATGCACTCCGTTCAAAGCGTGTGGTACGCAATTCGATACGTTTAATCACGAACTGGCTGAACAGGGTAACAAGCAGATAGATACACGCCGCAATCACATACCAGGTAAATGGCTCCTGCGTACGGGTCGCAATGCTTTTGGTTTGCAGCATCAGGTCGTTCACGCTGATAAGGGATACCAGTGCGGTATCTTTCAGCAGCACCAGCCACTGATTACTCAGCCCCGGCAACGCATGACGCCACATCTGCGGCATGATCAGGCGGAAGAAAATCGCCGACTTTTTCATGCCCAACACCTGACCGGACTCCCATTGCCCTTGCGGCACGGCTTTCAGTGCGCCGCGCAATGTCTGCGATGCATAAGCCGAATACAGCAGGGAAAGGGCGATCACACCACACACAAACGGGCTGACTTCGAAGTTCTCAATCGGCAACTTGATCGGTATGGCGAACAGGCCAAGGTTGATGCTGAAGCCATCGGCCAGCACCATCAGCAGTTGTGAGGAACCAAAATAGATGAACAGTACCACCAGGATTTCCGGCAGACCGCGCAGCACGGTAACCCACGCGGTGCCCAGCCAGCTAAGCGGCTTCCACGGCGCGGATTCCCAGACTGCGAAAATCATCGCCAGCACCAGGCCGAGGATCAGCGCACAAACGGCAAGGCCGACGGTCATCCCGGCGGCGCTTGCTAAAGGTTGGAATTCAGTCATTGATAGGCAAACTTATTGCTGGAACCATTTTGAATACAGCGTCTTGTAAGTGCCGTCTGCTTTCACTTTTGCCAGAGCATCATTCAGTTTAGTCAGCAATTCGGTATTGTTCTGACGAACCGCAACACCCAGGCCGGTACCGAAGTAAGTCGGGTCAGTGATTTTGTCACCCACAGCGGCCAGATTTTTGTTCTGTTTCAGCCATTCATTCACCACGGCGGTGTCACCGAATACGGCATCCAGACGACCGTTTTTCAGGTCCAGTACGGCATTCTGATAGCTGTCGTAAGGTACGGCGGTGATTTCAGGGTGCTTATCCATCAGGTATTTCTGATGAGTCGTGCCGTTTTGCATACCGACTCGTTTGCCTTTCAGCGCAGCAACGTCAGTGAACTGACCAGAATGGGCGATGAAAATAGCAGAGTTATCGTAGTACGGGTTGGTGAAAGCCACTTGTTTCTGACGTTCAGGCGTGATGTCCATACCGGAAATCACCGCGTCAAAACGGCGGAATTTCAGGCTCGGGATCAGGCTGTCGAACGCCTGATTGGTGAACGTACAGGTTGCCTGCATCTCTTTACACATGGCGTTCGCCAGATCGACGTCAAAGCCCTGGATCTGATTGCTGGAGTCTACAAACTCAAACGGAGGATAAGACGCTTCCATCGCGAAACGGATGGTATCAGCAGCGCTGGCAGACAAACTGACGGTAGCCAGAACCGCGGCAATTACTAATTTTTTCATCGCAAACTCCGTAGAAACATCAATCAATGTATTGATAGAAATACAGTTTAGTGGGAAAGGTAGCTGGCAAACTCTTTGGTTTGCGGCTGTGCGAAAACGGAGGCATCGCCTTGCTCGACAATGCGGCCATTTTCCATGTACACCACGCGGCTGGCGGTCTTACGCGCAACTTCAACTTCGTGGGTCACGATAACCTGAGTAATGCCGGTGCCGGCCAGTTCGCGAATAATGCTGACGATCTGGGCGGTGATTTCCGGGTCAAGCGCGGCGGTAGGTTCATCAAACAGCAGAACCTGAGGCTCCATCATCAGCGCACGGGCAATCGCCACACGCTGTTGCTGGCCACCGGAAAGATGCAACGGAAAACGATCGGCGTAATCGGTCAGACGCAGACGGGTCAGCAATTTCTGGGCACGCGCGAGCGCAACGTCTTTGGTCAGCCCCAGCACTCGCATAGGCGCTTCCAGTAAGTTGTCGAGCACCGTGCGGTGCGGCCACAGATTGTATTGCTGGAAAACCATGCCGACGTTCTGACGCAATTCGCGAACGGCTTTTTCATCCGGTTTGCGGGTGAAATCGAAGGTATTACCGGCGATCTGCAAAGTGCCTGAACGCGGCATTTCCAGCAGGTTCAGAACACGTAACAGGGAGCTTTTGCCTGCACCACTTGGGCCGAGTAAAACCAGAGTTTCACCGGCAGGGCAGTCGAGCTGAATGTCAAAAAGCGCCTGATGCACGCCGTAGAAGCAGTTGATGCTATTAAGTTGAATACTCATGCGCAAATAGTGAATAGCCATTGATGCCGCAGATGGTAACTTCCGCAGCATAGTTATGCAACGATCGCGGCTTAAAAATTATGTGTTACCGCAGGAATGCCAAAGTGTAGCACATCATATTGTTAAACCGCTGTGACGGGGATGTTGGTCAATGACGATATTCATCACTGACCCACATTATGCAACCGCTATTTTAGAGAAAGGAATGGCTTACTGGTGTTCTAAAACCTGGCGCAGTGTGCCACTTGAAGCGAAATCGAGGTTTGCCATATAACGCACATCATCAACCGTCCAGCATTGGCCTTCACGCACCATCAGCACTTCATCTTTCCAGCTTGTCGATGCGCCTTTGTCTTTCTCATGTGTGAAGGTGACACGCAGGGGAATGTTACGGGCGTCGGTGTTCGGTATGGTGGAGGCGCTGTCTACGGAGGCAGACGTCGGTCCATCAAACAGGCTGGAGAAAATGTCACCATCGCCAGAACCAGCACCCGTTTTCTCGTTCGGTGAGGCGGCGATATCGACTTTCGGATGTGACTGCGCTTTCAGCAGCGCATCATACAATGCGGTGCTCAGATAAGGTCGGTATGCCGCCAGTTGGCTGGAATTGGGTAATCCGCTGCCGCCTTGTTTAATGCGAAAATCATAGAATTGCTGAGCAACGCTGTCAGGGCCGCCATCGACACAGGGTGCGGTGCGGCTGCCAATGTCCTTATATGCAGGTTCTACCGTGGTGCAGGCACTTAACATCAGTACCAGCGGGATGGCGGCGACAAGGGTTTTCTTTTTCATTGTATTCCTTACTGAAAGATTGAACATTTTCACCATGACGTTCTTTACCATACAGTATAAAACCGATTTGGCTTAATGCATGACGAAGAGAAATCAGTCAAAGGTAATACCTTGATCTCTCAAGCAGGGTTTATGCTATTAATGACATTATTGCCAGGATTTGGACGACAACTGATAAGGAATACGCATGCAAATTTCAACCACTCCGACCCTCGAAGGTTTCACCATCGCTGAATATTGCGGCGTAGTGACGGGCGAAGCGATTTTAGGGGCAAATATTTTTCGTGATTTCTTTGCTGGTGTGCGCGATATCGTCGGTGGGCGTTCCGGCGCTTATGAAAAAGAGCTGCGCAAGGCGCGTGAAATTGCTTTCCGTGAACTGGAAGAACAGGCGAAAGAGCGCGGTGCGAACGCGGTTGTCGGTATTGATATCGATTATGAAACCGTGGGCAAAGACAGCAGCATGCTGATGGTCAGTGTGTCCGGCACCGCAGTGATTGTGCATCGCAAATGATCTGTCAGCGTGTGAAACGGGGTCTGTTCACTGTCGCATTACTCATGCTGGCCGGTTGTCAGCACGCCAGCCAGCAGGGCGCGGATGCGCCATTCCGGCTGGAAACGGCGCGACAGGCGCAGGGCGCAGATCAGCGGATCCGTTTTCTGGTGATCCATTACACCGCTGAAGATTTCAACAACGCATTAAATACGCTTACAGATGAGCACGTCAGCGCACATTATCTGATCCCGGCGCAACCGCCACTTGAAGCGGGTAAACCGGTGGCGTGGCAACTGGTGCCTGAAAATATGCGCGCCTGGCATGCCGGTGCCAGCGGCTGGCGCGGGCGTACCAATCTTAACGATACGTCGGTGGGCATCGAACTGGAGAACAAAGGCTACAGCAACTATTTGCTCGGCAAAAAATTCTATCCGTTCCCGCCTGCGCAAATAGATTTACTGGCTAATCTGAGCCAGGAGATTGTCGCGCGTTATCAGATAGAACCGCGCAATGTGGTGGCGCACAGCGATATCGCGCCGCAGCGCAAAGATGACCCCGGTCCGCTGTTCCCCTGGCAGGAAATGGCCGAACGTGGGATTGGCGCGTGGCCGGATGCGGCGCGGGTGAATCAGTATCTGGCGGGACGTAATCCGCAACAGCCTGTCGATCAGGCGCAGTTGCTGGTGTTGCTGAAAGCGTACGGATATTCAGTGGAAGATAATATGACGCCGCGTCAGCAGCGTCGGGTGATTGCGGCATTCCAGATGCATTTCCGCCAGAGTGATTATCGCGGCCATGCGGATGCTGAAACTGAAGCGATCGTCCGGGCGCTGTTACAGCAGTTTCCGGAGAAGAACGACTGAAACCAGCGACTGACCTGTACGGTCAGTCGCGTTTCGGACCGATGCCGTGCAGCCCCTGAAGTTTACCGTGATCGCGTAACCAGTCGGCGGTGCGGATAATCCCCTGATCGAGTGAAATCACCGGCACATAACCGAGTTCTTTCTGCGCACGCTGTGTGTCGAGCGTGAGATCGAAATTGAGTTTTGCCACACTGTAATGCGTCAGCACCGGTTCTTTCTGCGAGCTTTTGCTGATGCGCTCCATGCCCCGCGCCATCATATCCAGCAGCGGATACGGTACCGAACGGATGCGATATTTGATATCCAGATTTTCCATCAGTTGTTTCACCAACGTACACAGCGGACGCGGTTGCTGATTTGTAATATTGAACGCGCGACCTGATTCTGTTGCCTGCGACTGCGTCGCCAGCCACATTGCATGCACGGCATTCTCAACGTAGGTCATGTCCACCAGCGCTTCTCCGCCGCGTGGCAGCATCAGTGTTCCGCCATATTTCAGCATTTGCAGCAAACGCGGCATCATGACGTTGTCGTGCGGGCCGAAAATGCCCTGCGGTCGCAAAATGGTGAAATGCGTTTGTGGATTCGACAATGCCAGCGTGTGGATCACCTGTTCACCGGCGGCTTTGCTGCGTGCAAAGGAGTTGGCGAAACGGTGCGGGCGAAAGTCTTCCTGAATATCACGGTGATGGTGAAAATCGAAGTAGATCGCCGGTGACGAAATATGCACGAAGTTTTCCACACCATATGCCGCGGACCATTCACCCAGACGCCGTGTGGCGCGCACATTCGCCAGCTCGAATTCCTGTTCACTGCCCCACGGCGACATCAGCCCTGAGCAGTGCCAGACGGTATCGATATCTGCCAGCAGGGCTTTGGCCTGAGCAGACACCAGCGTGGTGAGATCGGCGTGAATAAATTCTGCGCCCATTTTCTGCAAAAGCGATCCCATGGCGGCATTCCGTCCCGTCGCCCTGACTTTGATGCCTTTATTTCGCAGAAACTCAACGGCATTTCTTCCAAGACCGCCGCTCGCACCGGTAACCAAAACCTTCATATACAGGCCAATGCCTTCATAAATAGAGAAAAATTGTTGTCAGCGTCGGGGTTCTGGCACCCCTGAGCAATAAGGGTGCCATTCTTTCGTGAAATTGTGCGGGTTGCAATGGGAAAGGGGGAAAGCTGTGTCTGAAAGCAGATTAAATGACCCTCTTTAGCGTCCGCAACGGTCTTTCTGCCGGGCAAGGCTGGCGATGCGTTTTGCCATACCACGAAAAATAAACTGATGAGCGGGCATCATACTGAACCAGTAAAGCAGGCCGCTGAACCCTGCCGGATGCCACCAGGCGCGCACATCCAGGCTGCGGCTTTCACCGTGGTCGGTAATCGTGAACGTTAAACGACCGAGCCCCGGCGCTTTCATGCCGAATAACAGCGCCAGTTCGCGCTGAGGTTTCAGGCCGATCACTTTCCAGCCATCAATTTTATCGCCAGGTTTCAGGAAATCACGATCCGGACGGCCGTATTTCACGCCGCCGCCGAGTAAATCGTCGATCCGTGCCCGCGTTTTCCACAAACCGTTGGCATAGAAATACCCTTCAGCGCCCCCAAGCTGCTGAATGACTTTCCATAATGCGGCTTTTGACGCCGACGTTTCCAACGTGAAACCCGCCTGTTTCGGATAATAACCGTAGCCTGGACGCCAGCGCGCACGGGCGTCAGGATCGTATCCCCAGTCCGGTGAATCCATGATCTGTTGCTGTTCTTTTTCCAGCGTACTGCGGATCGCCTCATCAATGGGGATCAGTGTTTGCGGGATCAGCTTTTGCAGTTTCTCACTGTCGGCCGGTAAATCGTGGTTCAGCCCCTGGATCAGCGCTTTTGCCAGTGACGTCGGCACGGAGGTGATCAGGCTGAGAAAATATACCGAAACAAAAGATGTTGGCAGGGGAACGGGGAGCAGCCAGCGGCGTTTACCGCTCATCGCGATAAAGCGTTTAAACAGCGTCTGATAGCTGATGTATTCCGGCCCCGCCGCCTCCAGAATCTGATTTTCTGTGGCAGGCAGTGTCACCAGCCCCTGTAAATAATTAAGCAGATTTTCCAGTGCAATGGGCGATGACTTTGAGCGAACCCAGCGCGGCGGCGTCAGCACCGGCAGGTTGTACACCATGTCACGCATCACTTCGAACGCGGCAGAACCGGCACCAATCACGATGCCGGTGCGCATTTCCGTCACCGGAATGGTACTCATGCGCAGCAAATCGCCGGTGAGTTTTCTCGCCTGCAAATGCGCTGAATGATTGCCTTCCGGCTGCATTGAGCCGAGATAAACAATGTGCTTAATGGAGGAATCTTTCAGTGCCAGCAGAGTGTGCTGCGCCGCCTGCCGTTCTTTTTCCAGTAAATCATCATCTTCTGCCATGGCGTGAACCAGATACACCAGCACGTCAGCGCCTTCAAAGGCGGCAGCCAGCGTTTTACTCTGATAGACATCCGCGAAGCAGCAGCGGACGTTTGGCCATTTTTGCTGTTGCAGCCATTCGATACGGCGTGCGGCGGCCGTGACCTTGAAACCTTGCTGGCTCAGATGCGCCGTCAGATGTTGTCCGATATACCCGCTGGCACCGAGAACGACGATCCGGCCAGTGTGTGTCGTGATTGGCATTTCCATTTGCTCGGTCAGTGTAAGGGAGATAAAGCAGAAAGTACGGCGATACCCGCGCAGGCTATCGCCGTCAACCGGATTGTCAGGCGTGCTGATGCAGGAATTCCTGCCACAGCGCCACGACTTTTTGCAGATCTTCACGACTGATATTGATATGCGTCAGCACGCGTGTGACCGGCCCCGCACTGATGATCACACCGCGCTCCTGCATCCACGGCCCCATTTTGGCCGCCAGTTCCGCGCTTTGTTTAATGTACAGCACATTGGTTTGGGCACCGGGTTCAGCGATTTCTACGCCGATTTTGCGCAGTTCCTGTGCCAGCCACTGTGCATTGTCGTGGTCATCTTGCAGACGTGAAACGTTATTTTCCAGCGCGTAAATTGCTGCTGCGGCCAGAATACCGGACTGGCGCATACCGCCACCGGTCATTTTGCGCCAGCGGTTAGCACGCTGGATGTACTCTTGGCTGCCGACCAGAAGGGAACCAATCGGTGCGCCCAGACCTTTCGACAGGCAGATGGTCAGCGTGTCGCAATACTGAGTGATCTCACGTAATTCCACGTTCAGTGCCACTGCCGCATTCATGATACGCGCGCCATCAATGTGCAGTGCCAGCCCTTTTTCACGGGTGAAGGCGAACGCCTTTTGCAGATAATCCAGCGGAAGCACTTTGCCACTGTGGGTGTTTTCCAGGCTCAGCAGACGGGTCCGGGCAAAATGGATATCATCGGGCTTGATGGCTGCCGCGATCTTATCCAGCGGGATAGAACCGTCAGCATCCATGTCCAGCGGCTGAGGCTGGATACTGCCGAGCACCGCGGCTCCACCTGCTTCATACATATAATTGTGAGCTTTCTGACCAACAATATATTCTTCGCCACGCTGGCAGTGCGTCAGCAACGCCACCAGATTGGCCTGCGTACCGGTTGGTAAAAACAGCGCCGCGTCTTTGCCACACAACTTTGCCGCCATGTCCTGTAAAGCATTTACCGTTGGGTCATCGCCGTAGACATCATCGCCGACTTCAGCGCGGGCCATGGCCTGACGCATAGCTTCACTGGGGCGGGTTACGGTATCACTGCGTAAATCGATCAACGTGGCTTCCTTCTGGGTGAATGCCCCTTAAGGGGGCAGGTATGATTATTTAATCATGCACTATAGCCCTGTCGGGGTTATCGCAGCCAGTTGGTTTTTGCCAGTTCGACCACTTCGTCGCCCCGGCCGCTGATCACCGCGCGCAGCATGTACAGGCTGAAGCCTTTTGCCTGTTCGAATTTTATCTGCGGTGGCATCGCCAGTTCTTCAGTGGCGGTGATCACATCGATCAGCACCGGCCCCTCGTAGGCGAACGCATCCTGCAAGGCGGTGTCGATATCGGAGGATTTTTCAACCCGAATACCTTTGATGCCAGCAGCTTCAGCGATAGCGGCGAAATCCGGGTTTTTCAGCTCGGTGCCATCCGTCAGATAACCGCCGGATTTCATTTCCATTGCGACAAAGCCCAGTACGCTGTTATTGAAAATAATGATTTTCACCGGCAGCTTTTGCTGCGCCAGCGTCAGGAAATCCCCCATCAGCATGGCAAATCCGCCGTCGCCGCACAGCGCCACAACCTGACGTGAGCGGTCAATGGCCTGCGCACCAATCGCCTGCGGCATGGCGTTGGCCATCGAGCCGTGATTGAACGAGCCGAGCAAACGGCGCTGGCCGTTCATTTGCAGATAACGACACGCCCAGACGGTCGGCGTGCCGACGTCGCAGGTGAAAATCGCATCGGCAGCGGCAAAGCGGCTAATCTGCTGCGCCAGATATTGCGGGTGGATCGGTTGCTTGTCGTTCGGCGTCGCCAGCCCGTCGAGATCTTTGCGCGCTTCCTCGTAATGCTTCAGCGCCTTGTCGAGGAACTTGCGTTCATTTTTTACCTGCAACTGCGGCAGAAGGGCGGTCAGGGTGGATTTGATGTCGCCGACCAGCGCCATATCCACATGGCAATGTGCACCGATGCTGCCCGGATTGATATCAATCTGAATGATTTTGGCATCGGTCGGATAAAACGCGCGATACGGGAATTGCGTGCCGAGCAGGATCAGCGTGTCGGCATTGAGCATGGCATGATAACCGGAAGAGAAGCCGATCAGCCCGGTCATACCGACGCTGTACGGGTTATCCCATTCGATATGTTCTTTGCCGCGAAGTGCATGCACCACCGGCGCTTTCAGGGTTTCAGCCAGTCTGATCACTTCATCGTGCGCACCCGCGCAGCCGCTGCCACACATCATCGTAATGTTGGTCGCGCCGTTCAGCAGTTCCGCCAGCTTTTCCAGTTCTGTAG
The DNA here is from genome assembly GCF_003263525.1 of Rahnella sp. NRRL B-41462. Classification (NCBI taxonomy): domain Bacteria; kingdom Pseudomonadati; phylum Pseudomonadota; class Gammaproteobacteria; order Enterobacterales; family Yersiniaceae; genus Rahnella; species Rahnella sp. NRRL B-41462. The sequence goes on from NZ_JYDF01000059.1 coordinate 31,986, forward strand.
GCTGTGGCGTGACTTTTGGCAGCACAGGCGGATACCAGCTGACTTTAGCATCTTCCGGCGCAGGCTTGAGCGCCACATCGCCCGGCAGCACAATCACCGACACGCCACGGTTGAGAATGGCTTTGCGCATGGCGATCGCCAGCACCTGCGGCAGTTGCTCGGGATTGCTGATCAGTTCGCAGTAATGGCTGCATTCACGGAATAATTCGGTCGGGTGGGTTTCCTGAAAGTAACCGCTGCCGATTTCACTCGACGGGATATGCGCGGCAATCGCGACAACCGGCACATGATTGCGATGGCAATCGAACAGGCCGTTGATCAGATGCAGGTTGCCCGGGCCACAAGAACCGGCGCACACCGCCAGTTCGCCGGTGATTTGTGCTTCGGCTCCGGCGGCGAATGCGGCCACTTCCTCATGGCGCGTACCCAGCCATTCGATGGTACCCATGCGGTTCAGGCTGTCGCTTAACCCGTTCAGGGAATCGCCGGTGACGCCCCAGATCCTTTTTACGCCTGCTGCCTCGAGAGTTTTCGCCAGGTATGCTGCTACGCTTTGTTTCATAGTCCCTCCGGTGCGCCCGTCATCCTTCGAGCTGCCTCTGCGTTGGCTGCTTTCGCGAACCCGGTCACATACTTATGTATGCTCCCGGCGATTCACTCAGTTGCCGCCTTGATCCAACTCGAATGATTTAGGGCTAATTTTCAAATAAGTGGATTAAGCATAGTCCACTGATTACATCCTTGAATGTTCAGCCTTAAACCATACAAAAATATGCGGAGGAGGGAGGTGAAGAATTGTAAATCTGCCCGCGCAGACTGTAAAAAGTCATGAGCGGGCAGTGAGTTACTGCGGGAGATCAGGCGAGGGTGACGTCGCCCTGGAGCTGACAGCTACAGGCCAGCACATAACCCTGAGCGACCTCTTCGTCGGTCAGTGTCATGCGGCTGGTGGTCTGGTAATCACCGGAAAGTATCCGGGTTTTACAACTGCCGCAGACGCCTGCACGGCAGGCTGCGGTGACCGGCAAACTGTGCTGTTCCATGGCTGCCAGCAATGTCGTTCCAACCGGTACGCGGTAATTCTGTAACGGTGTCAGGCGGGTCAGCGTCAGTTGCTGGTCGGCAGACACTTCAGTTTGCTGTGCCTGAAACTGCTCTTTGACGATATTCTCTGCCGTTGCGCCCAGTTGTTTCACCCATTCTCCGGCCAGTTGCATATAAGGCGCAGGGCCGCAAATCATTACCCGACGTTCACGGATATCCGGCACCTGACTTTGCAGTAGATCCTGGCTCAGGCGACCGGCGATTTGGCCGGGTTTTGCATCCTGTTCCACAAGAAGAATCAGATTAAGCTGCGGATACGCTGCGGCCAGTTGCTGCCATTCTTCGGCAAAAATGATGTCCTGCGGGCTGCGCACGCTGTAAAACACCTGCACGCTTTGCGCCGGATGATGCGCCAGAATATCGCGCGTGATCGACATAACTGGCGTCACGCCACAGCCAGCCGCCAGCAACAACAAAGGCTGTGGCGTATCGCAGGTGAATTCCCCCTGCGCATCGCTCAGCCAGAGATAATCACCGGCTTTCACCTGCTGCGTCAGCCATGGCGAACCTTCGCCGCCCCCGATGCGGCGCACCGTCAGCTGAATAAAGCGGCTATTGCCCGGTGTGGAAGACAGTGTATAGGCACGCTGTACGTCACCACTCTGGCCAATATTCACCAGAGCAAACTGGCCGGGACGGTACGAATACACATCGTGATTAATCAGCGACAGCGTGCGGACATCCGGCGTTTCCTGTGTGACGGAATACACCTGCATGCGGTTCTGGCACAACGCGGTCGGCTGATCGGGAAATAAAGGAAATTTCATGTCAGCTTACTCCGGCAGCATGGTTTTCAGATCCTGCTCAACCGAGGTGATTGCGCGCAGGCCAAATTTTTCATTCAGGATCGCCAGCAGGTTATCGGTGAGGAAGGCCGGTGCCGTCGGGCCGGTGGCGATATTTTTTACGCCAAGCGACAGCAGGGTCAGCAGGATCACGATCGCTTTCTGTTCAAACCAGGAAAGCACCAGACTCAGCGGTAAATCATTCACACCACAGCCTAATTTCTCGGCCAGATTCACGGCCAGAATAATGGCGGAATAGGCGTCGTTACACTGGCCGACGTCCAGCAGACGAGGCAGGCCTTCAAGCGTACCGAAATCCAGTTTGTTGAAGCGGTATTTGCCGCAGGCCAGCGTCATGATCAGGCAGTCCTGCGGTACGCTAAGCGCCAGATCGGTGAAGTAGCTGCGTTCTCCGCGACTGCCGTCACACCCGCCGATCAGGAAGATGTGGCGCAGTTTTTTTGCGGCAACCAGATCGATGACGGTGTCTGCTGCGCTGAGTAAGGTCTGGCGGCCGAATCCGACGGTAATTTCCTGTTCAATCTCGCTGTAACGGAAGCCCGGAAGCTGCAATGCCTGCGCAATGACCGGCGCAAAATCTTCGCCTTCCAGATGCTGCACGCCCGGCCAGCCGACAATGCTGCGGGTCCAGATGCGGTCGCCATAATTGCCGACATTCGGGTCAATAATACAGTTTGAGGTCATGACGACAGGGCCGGGGAATTTGGCGAACTCCACCTGCTGATTTTGCCAGCCGCTGCCGTAGTTACCGGCCAGATGCGGGAATTTTTTCAGTTCGGGATAACCGTGCGCCGGCAGCATTTCGCCGTGGGTGTAAATATTGATACCGGTGCCGACGGTTTGCTCGAGCAGCATCTGCAAATCTTTCAGGTCGTGACCGGAAATCAGAATCGCTTTACCTGCCAGCGGACGGACATTGACCGCCGTCGGTTGCGGATGTCCGTAAGCATCGGTTTCGCCTTTGTCCAGAATGGCCATCACGCCAAAGTTCATTTTGCCGATTGCCATCGCGTTCGCGAGCAGCTCGCCCATGTCGGACGGTTGCGTGCCCAGCCACGCCATCAGGCGATGATATTCGGCGTAAATGGCGCTATCAGACTGGCCCAGAACATGCGCGTGCTCCATATACGCCGCTGCACCTTTCAGGCCATACAGGCACAGCATACGCAGGCCGTGAATGTCATCACCGATCTGCGCTTTGTCACCGTTGAGCGCAAATTGCTGTGCCTGCTGTTGCAGCTCGCTGAGATTATCGCTCACCAGTTCCAGTGTGGCCAGCGGATGGTTAATGGTGATTTCCGCATCCATCAGACGGCAGCGGGTAGCCAGCGATTCGCGATAAAGAACGGCTTCACGGGCATAGCCGACGATACGCTCAGAATCGAAGTTTACGTTGGTCAGCGTGGAGAAAAAGGCGCGGGGTGCGAAGCTGTCGATCTCTTCATCAATGATGCCATACCCGCGTGCGGTCAGTGCCCAGGCAGATAAACCTTCTAACACCGCGACCAGTAAGTCTTGTAAATCAGAAGTTTCGGCTGTTTTGCCACACATACCTTGCGCATACGCGCAACCATTGCCCACCGGGGTACGGACTGTTTGTTCACATTGCACACAAAACATAATGAGGTCCTTTTAAAGTTGCATTTGAAATGCTTGTTTTTATGCAAGCCTAGAGCTGGCTGAGACAGAAATGAAGGGATTTTTAAGACAAAGTGACGCGGAGTTGATTTACCGCAAGTTTTGCCGGGCGGTTCCCGCTGCGGGATGGCAGCGGGACGGGCAGGGATCAGGCAGAAAAAAAGGCCATTAAGACCGGGGCAATCAGGCTGAGGATAAAGCCGTGCACCACGGCCGGAGGCACCATATCCAGTCCGCCGCTGCGCTGTAACACCGGCAGGGTAAAGTCCATGGATGTCGCGCCGCACAGGCCGAGAGCCGTCGAACGACTGCTGCGCACCAGTGTCGGGATCAGCATGATGGCGCAAAGTTCGCGGGCAAGATCGTTAAAGAAGGCCGCGCTGCCAATCACCGGTCCGAAAGAATCTGTCAGAACGATGCCTGAAAGCGAATACCAGCCATAACCGGAGGCGATGGCCAGCCCGGTTTTCAGCGGTAAACCCAGCAGCAGTGCGGCAAGTGCACCGCCAATCAGGGCGCTGAGGGCCACCACGATTGCTACCATCATGCCGCGACGGTTCAGGATAATCTGGCGCAGGGTCATGCTGCTGTTGCGCAGTTGCAGACCGACCAGCGCCAGCAGGAATAACAACGCGATTTCGCTGGCCTGCGACGCGAAGGTAAGCCAGTGCCATTGTGTCAGACCCAGCGCAAAACCCCCGACCACCACGCCGCACAGTTTCAGTGATTCCAGTGCCATGTGAATGCGGGACGGCAATTTTTCCTGTTTATACTGCGTTTTCCAGGGCTTGCGGCGTTCCAGCAACCACAGCGCGGCGTAGTTCATCACGAAGATGCACAGGAAACAGACGGCGGCATATTTGAAAATCAGCAGCAAATTGGTGCTGAGATTGTCCAGGAAAGCCAGACTGATGCCCATAATGAACAGGATGACGTACACCATCCAGCTCAGTAACTGGTTAACAAGATGCAACAGGGCACGGTTTTTGAGCGGAATAAGGTAGCCGGCAATCAGCGGCAAAAGAATAATTAACAGCCCGGAGTACATGATGCAAAAGTCCCTGAAAAGTAAGATCCCATGAGTGGCGCGCAGCACATAAAATGCCGCCCGCCACGCTAACGAAAAGTTATCTGACTGTAAAGCAGCTTCGGCACGCAGAGATATCTCTGCGTGCTTGACCTGAACCGATTTTTAACGCCATGCTCAGGAAAGTTTTGAGCACACAGGAGGCGTCTGATGTATCTGGAACGTGTTGATATTGTCGGTTTTCGCGGGATTAACCGCCTGTCTTTGACGCTGACGCAGCCCGCGCAACGTGGCGCATCGATTACCGGTTCTGCCCATCAGGGGCAGGCCGAATCCTTTCTGACCAACACCGTGTTAATCGGCGAGAACGCCTGGGGGAAATCCAGCCTGCTCGATGCGTTAACTCTGCTGCTTTCCCCCGAATCTAAATTGTACTGCTTTAAAGAGGAGGATTTCTATTTCCCGGCAGGCGAAGAGGAGGCCAAATCACAGTACCTGCACGTGGTGTTTACATTTTGCGAGAACCAGGCCGGTCATCATATGTCGCCGCGCTTTAATCCGCTCTCACCGCTTTGGGTGAAATGTGCCGATAAACTGAACCGTATCTATTATCGTCTTGAAGGAGAGCTGGACGACGATGGCAGCGTGATGACGCTGCGCAGTTTTCTGTCGTCCAACGGTCAGCCTTTAAATCTGACGACGATTGACCCGCTTGCGCAGGCGTTGATCCGCCTGAACCCGGTATTACGCTTACGCGATGCGCGCTTTATTCGCCGTCTGCGCAGCGAAACACTGGCGCCGCGGCTGGCAGTCAATAATGAAGAGCTGGCAAAACAGCTTGATGAACTGACGCGCGAATTGGTTCACAGCCCGCAGACGCTGAAAAACAGTGAACTGCGCAGTGGCCTGTCGGCGATGCGACAGTTGCTGGAACACTATTTTGCCGAGCAAGGGACGTCCAGCAGCGCACCCTGGCAGCAAAAGCGTCATGGCCGGGCGGAGAGCCGCCGCGCATGGCGTTCGCTGGATAACATCAATCGCATGATTGCCGAACCCAACAGCCGCAGTATGCGGGTGATGCTGCTCGGCATGTTCTCGACATTGTTACAGGCGAAAGGCTCGGTGGTGCTGCATCCGGATGCCCGGCCACTGTTACTCATTGAAGACCCCGAAACCCGTTTGCATCCGATCATGTTATCGGTGGCCTGGGGATTACTGGATCAGTTGCCGTTGCAGCGCATCACCACCACCAACTCCGGCGATTTGTTGTCGCTGGTGCCCGTTGAGCAAATATGCAGACTGGTGCGTGAGTCCGGCCGCGTCGCGGCTTACGCCATCGGTCCTGAAGGGCTGAGTATGGAAGACAGCCGCCGCATCGCTTTCCATATCCGTTTTAACCGTCCCTCGTCTTTATTCGCCCGCTGCTGGCTGCTGGTGGAAGGCGAGACCGAAGTCTGGTTGCTGAACCAGCTGGCGCGTCAGTGTGGTTATCATTTTGAATCGGAAGGGATAAAGGTTATTGAGTTTGCACAATGTGGCCTGAAGCCTCTGCTGCGTTTTGCGCGGCAAATGGGCATCGAATGGCATGCGCTGGTCGACGGTGACGAAGCCGGTCGCAAATATGCTGCGACAGTGATTGCGAACGTGGAAAACCACAATGATACGCTGCGATATCGCCTGACGGCGTTGCCGTCGCAGGATATCGAACACTTCCTGTATCGCGAGGGTTTCGAAGACGTTTACCGCAAGAATGCGGCGATACCGGACAATGTGCCGATGTCGCCGAGAAGAATTATCGATAAAGCCATTCACCGCAGTTCGAAGCCAGATCTGGCGATTGATGTGGCACTTGCGGCCTCGTTGCGGGGAACCTCGTCTATTCCTCCGCTGCTGCGGCAAATGTTTTCCCGCGTGGCATGGCTGGCACGCGGCAGGGCGGATTAAGCGGCGTGGCTGTTTTCGGTTATCACGGGGTTGCCATGTCCGCTGGAAAAAGTGTGACGGATCTGCGTTTCCAGATCGTCTAACAGCTGGTAACGGCGACGGTATTCCGAGCGTCGTTTACTGGCGATTTCTTCCAGCGGGCGATGGGCAATCTGTGAGGGTAAGTGGAAATAACCGTCATCGCCCGGTTTAGCATCCAGCGTTTCCCAAAAACTGTCGTAATCGGCAAACACCATGCCTTTGCGTTTTTTGTAGCGCGGGTTTTCATAAATATGGGTGTGATTTCCCACCGCCACGATTTGCTGCATGCCGGTGACGTCCGCGAGTGTGGTCAGCGCTTCAATCACCAGACGTTTAGGGAATAAACCGTGGCAGGCTTTGGTCGCTGTTTGTATTTCCAGATGATCCACGTGCGCGCGTGGCCCCTGTAACGCGCCGATAAACAGCGTAGGACGCCCCTGATATTCAATAAACGAAAACGTCACGATCGCAATCGGTTCACCCTGCGGAGTATTAAATGTCAGGGTGGCTTCGCCTTCTTTATCGAGACGGCTGATGGCATTAAAGGCGACAAAAAAATGTTGCCCCTCTTTGCCTGTCAGCGTGGCGATCGCCATCGGCTTTTTATTCAGATAACCGTGATTAATAGCGTCGGGCAGGCAATGACCAATCATATCGTAGTGATCAGTGATGCGTTTCATCGCCTGTTGCGGCGTGATATTTGCCGACTGATACGCCCTGTGCAGCTTACAAGGCAGGCTGGGCATGGCGGTCAGGATTTCGTCGCGCTGCGGATGCTGTGCCAGATAATCAAGCATCCCAAACGTTCTGCGCGGGTGCGCCAGCGTGCGGAAGAGGAATTTGAGGCGATAGCGTGGTAATTCCCATGATGGCCCCGGCGTTATCTGACGGGTGAGCAATGCCTTCATTAACTGAAGGCCGGTAAGTGGCGCCTTTTCTACAGAAGGGTAGCTGAAAGTAGTCATGGAAATACCTGTTGTCGTGAGCCAGAGTTTTGTGGTGGCTATTTCATCAGGCCAAGAATAAACAGGTATACAACGGTGGGAATTATGGAGAAATTGCATGTAATTTGTTGAGATGATGTTTAGATTTACATCCTCATATGACGTGTCTTAGCAATTTGTGTCTAAAAAATGTACTTTTTTTCACGCTCAGGACTTGAAGCCGGAAGCATTCTCCCCCATAAATAAAAATGCCAGTCAGTAAGTGACCGGCATTTGCAGTTGAAGCGTTATCTGATGCGTGATGCTGAACCGGTCAGGCGACCACTTCACTTTCCACTGGAATAATGAGACTGGCATGATTCCCCTTTGGGCCTTCATGAACGTCGAAATTGACCTGCTGGCCGGCTTTCAGAGTCCGGTAACCCTCCATCTGGATTGTGGAGTAGTGAGCGAAGATGTCTTCACCGCCATTTTGCGGGCAAATGAAGCCAAAGCCTTTAGCATTATTGAACCATTTAACAGTACCCGTCTGCATGCTTCTTCATCCCTCTCATGACTAGTCTGGTAGTAAATAGATAAAGCCAGTTGAGTGAGCCCGAAGGCCGGAACACGGCGGATAAGCGTCTGTTCAGGCCGGTTTAAACTCCGTTCAGCTCACGAATTTACACTCTAGTGGAATAGAGTTAGACGTCAAGGAAACGGCATTTGTCGCGGGGGAGCAGATAACCAAAGTTTGAAGCAGGTAACGCTATTGACATATTTTGTTAAGTTTTGCCCGGCGTTGTCTGACGTACGTAGACATTTTGTGCAGCGGCAAGGTGAGGCCAGAGATGGTAAAATACGGTAATAACAGCGCGAGGCTCTGCAGAAAGTCTTCCCGTTTGTGTATTTGGCTTCCAATACGATCTTCACAGGTGATGAACAGGCAATGGGTAATAATCAAGACTGGCTAAATTTTGAACATTTGGCGGCGGATAAGCAAAAGGATGAGGTAAAACCGCCATCTATGTATAAAGTTATATTAAACAACGACGATTACACTCCAATGGAATTTGTGATTGACGTTCTGCAAAAGTTCTTTTCTTATGATATTGAACGTGCAACGCAACTGATGCTCCAGGTGCACTACAGAGGTAAAGCGATATGCGGCGTTTATACTGCCGAAGTCGCGGAAACCAAGGTCGCACACGTAAATGAGTACGCCAAGGAGAATGAGCATCCGTTGCTGTGTACGCTGGAAAAAGCCTGATTAAGGCAATCTATTTGGGAGGTGCCTATGCTCAATCAAGAACTTGAACTCAGTCTCAACATGGCTTTCGCAAGAGCCCGTGAGCACCGGCATGAGTTTATGACCGTGGAGCACCTGTTGCTGGCGTTGCTCAGCAACCCTGCTGCCCGTGAAGCGCTCGAAGCTTGTACAGTTGATTTAGTGGCCCTGCGCCAGGAACTGGAAGCCTTCATCGAGCAAACCACACCCACCTTACCTGCCAGTGAAGAGGAACGTGACACCCAGCCTACGCTGAGTTTCCAGCGCGTTCTGCAACGTGCGGTATTCCACGTGCAATCTTCTGGCCGCAGTGAAGTGTCCGGCGCCAACGTTCTGGTCGCGATTTTCAGCGAACAGGAATCTCAGGCTGCCTACTTACTGCGTAAACATGATGTCAGCCGCCTTGATGTGGTGAACTTTATCTCGCACGGCACCCGTAAAGATGAATCGTGTAGCCAGGCGCAAAACAATGCGGAAAACCCAGTTAACGAAGAACAGTCGGCGGGGGAAGATCGTATGGAGAACTTCACCACTAATCTTAACCAGTTAGCGCGCGTAGGTGGTATCGATCCGCTGATTGGCCGTGACAAAGAACTGGAGCGCGCCATTCAGGTGCTCTGCCGTCGCCGTAAAAACAACCCGCTGCTGGTGGGCGAATCCGGCGTAGGTAAAACGGCCATTGCCGAAGGGTTGGCATGGCGAATCGAGCAGGGCGATGTGCCGGAAGTAATGGCGGATTGCACCCTGTATTCTCTGGATATTGGTTCGTTGCTGGCGGGTACCAAATACCGCGGTGATTTCGAGAAACGTTTCAAATCTCTGCTGAAACAGCTGGAGCAGGATAAAAACAGCATTCTGTTTATTGATGAAATCCACACGATTATCGGTGCCGGTGCGGCGTCAGGTGGTCAGGTGGATGCGGCGAACCTCATCAAACCGTTGCTGTCGAGCGGCAAAATCCGCGTGATCGGTTCGACGACCTATCAGGAATTCAGCAATATCTTTGAGAAAGATCGCGCTCTGGCACGGCGTTTCCAGAAAATTGATATTACTGAGCCAAGCGTTGAAGAAACCGTCCAGATTATTAACGGCCTGAAAACCAAGTACGAAGCGCATCACGATGTGCGCTACACCGCAAAAGCGGTGCGTGCGGCGGTCGAGCTGTCGGTCAAATACATTAATGACCGTCATCTGCCGGACAAAGCCATCGACGTGATTGACGAAGCGGGCGCACGTAGCCGGTTAATGCCGGTCAGTAAACGCAAGAAAACCGTGAATGTCAGCGATATCGAAAGTGTCGTAGCGCGTATTGCCCGTATTCCGGAAAAAACTGTGTCTGCGACAGACCGTGATGTCCTGAAAAGTCTGGGTGACCGCCTGAAAATGCTGGTCTTCGGACAAGATCCGGCCATTGAAGCACTGACCGAAGCGATCAAGATGAGCCGCGCCGGTCTGGGTCAGGATCACAAGCCTGTCGGTTCGTTCCTGTTCGCCGGTCCAACCGGGGTGGGGAAAACCGAAGTGACGGTTCAGTTGGCGAAAGCGATGGATATCGAACTGCTGCGTTTTGATATGTCCGAATACATGGAACGTCATACGGTCAGCCGTCTGATCGGTGCGCCTCCGGGATATGTCGGTTTTGATCAGGGCGGTTTGCTGACGGATGCGGTGATTAAACATCCGCACGCCGTCGTGCTGCTTGATGAAATAGAGAAGGCGCATCCGGATGTCTTCAACCTGCTGCTGCAGGTAATGGACAACGGTACGCTGACCGATAACAACGGTCGCAAAGCAGATTTCCGTAACGTGATTTTGGTGATGACCACTAACGCCGGTGTGCGTGAAACGGAACGTAAATCGATTGGTCTGGTGCATCAGGATAACAGCCCGGATGCGATGGAAGAGATCAAACGGACCTTTACGCCGGAATTCCGTAACCGTCTGGACAACGTTATCTGGTTCAACCATTTGTCTACGGAAGTTATCCAGCAGGTTGTCGACAAGTTTATCGTCGAACTGCAGGCGCAACTGGATGCGAAAGGCGTTTCTCTGGAAGTCAGCGACGAGGCTCGCGACTGGCTGACAGTGAAAGGCTATGACCGTGCGATGGGTGCGCGTCCGATGACCCGTACCGTTCAGGAAAACCTGAAAAAACCACTCGCTAACGAGCTGCTGTTTGGTTCACTGGTGGATGGCGGTTCCGTCTCTGTGGCACTGGATAAGGCGGCTGACAAGCTCACTTATCACTTTATGAGTGCGCAGAAGAAAAAACCGGAAGGTGCGGTGCATTAATTTTTCATAAAGCATGAAAAAACAAAAGGCGATGTGAAAACATCGCCTTTTTTCTTTCTGAAATTCTTTATTTAATTGCAGTAATTAGTGAGGGATTTCAGAAAGGATAATGGAACAAAACGCCGGATTGCGGATACCACAAAACGCCCTTGCAACAGCAGGAAGGGCGAAAAGGGTATCCTCAGGTATCGCCGGAAAATCAGCGATGAGTGAGCCGCTTATTAACGGCTACGGAAGACAATGCGGCCTTTGCTCAGGTCGTACGGGGTCAGCTCTACAGTGACTTTGTCGCCCGTCAGGATGCGGATGTAGTTCTTACGCATTTTACCGGAGATGTGAGCGGTAACTACGTGTCCGTTTTCTAATTCTACACGGAACATAGTGTTTGGCAGCGTATCAAGTACGGTGCCTTGCATTTCAATGTTGTCTTCTTTGGCCATCGAATCCTCTAGGTCTAACTACCATAGTTTTTAACCGGCAAGATAATGCCGAAAAACCCACATTATGTAAAGAAGTATGGTCCATGACCGCACCTATTCCCTATCCTTCGGGAACACCGGCAGGTCTTCATCATGTGGGGATAAGTCTTGTGGCAACCAGCAATCCGGTGCTAACGCGCGTTGCGAAAGTGCGGATAACTGCTGCAAAAATTGGCGGCGGGGGATCTCTCTCGCACCCAGCGACGCAGTGTGAGGGTTGAGCACCTGACAGTCAATCAGTTCTCCTCCATTGCGGGAAAAATGTTGGCAAAAAAGCATAAGCGCGCACTTAGAGGCATTCTCCCGCCGGCTGAACATCGACTCACCGCAAAATAATCCGCCGACAGAAACGCCGTACAAACCGCCAACCAGTTCTTCACCTTCCCAGACTTCAACCGAGTGCGCGCGTCCGGCTTCATGCAATTCCTGATAACCACGCTGCACCAGCGGCCCGATCCAGGTGCCATCTTCACGCTGCATGGCGCACGCATGGATCACCTGCTCAAATTGCTGGTTGAGGGTGAAACGAAACGGCATCTTGCGCATAAAACGTTTCAGACTGCGGCTGGCGTGGCGTTCTCCCGGGACCAAAATTGCGCGGGGGTCAGGTGACCACCAGAGGATCATTTCCCCCGGCTCGAACCAGGGGAAAATGCCATGCTGGTACGCGGAAAGCAGGCGGGGAGCGGTAAGATCGCCCCCGATAGCCAGCAGGCCATTCGGCTCCTGCAATGCGGTTTCAGGTTCCGGGAAATTCAATGAATTGGCCTCAAGCTTAACTAACCGCATAGATCTCCTTATCCGGCGGACACGTCCGCCGTAAAACCACAAACAACCCCGTCAGGCGCGGGCAAGGAACCTTGCATAACGACTTTGTGCCGCGGCTAACGTCTGGTGATCGCCTTGTTCCACAATCTGCCCCTCTTCCATAACACATATCCTGTCGAGGGCTTCCAGACCGTGCAAACGGTGCGTCACTAAGAGTAGCGTCTTATTCTGACAATGCTTGTGCAGCAGTGCCAAAATGTGTTGTTCCGTTTCTGCATCCAGCCCTTCCGTGGGTTCATCCAGCAACCACAGTGGCGCGTCATGTAACAAAGCTCGCGCCAGCCCGATACGACGCTGTTCGCCGCCGGAAAGCTGACGTCCGCCTTCACCGAGCCAGGCATTCAGGCCTTCGTTTTCCAGCAGGACATGTAAATCAACTTGTTTCAGAGCATCGGCGATTTGTTCGTCGGTGCTCTGCGGCGATGCCATGCGCAGGTTTTCGCGCAGCGTGGTGTTAAAGACGTGCGCACGCTGGCTGACGACGGTGATCATTTTGCGCAGTGTCGCTTCATCATAATCAGCAACCGGATGACCGTTGATTTCCAACGTACCGTTGCTGATATCCCAGGCGCGAGTCAGCAGTTGCAGCAGGGTGGATTTGCCACAACCGGTCTGACCAAGCAGGGCGATGTGCTCACCGGCACGGACATCCAGATTGATATTTTTCAGCACCGGCAAAGGTTGCCCCGGATAGGTGAAATTCACATTTTTCAGCGACAGACTAACCCGTTCACCGGCCAGCGGGCCCTGAGACGGGAAGGTCACATCTGCGGGCTGGTCGATGATCTGGCTGACGCGCTGAGCTGAGGCGATAACCTGCCCGAGATGCTGGAATGCGGCGGCTACAGGTCCCAGCGCTTCGAATGCCGCCAGCGGGGTGAAGACAAACAGTGCGATCAGTGCGCCCGGTTGCGGGAACTGGTTGATACCACCGGCAGCCAGCCATAGCATCAGTGTGACGGTCAGACCGGCCGCCGCGATCACCATTGCCTGAGACAGGCCCGTGAGTTTTGCCTGCTGCTGCTGGCGCAACATCCAACGCTGTTCGATATCATTGAGTTGCTGGCGGAACCGCGACTGAGCGCCGAAAACCACCAGTTCAGACTGCCCCTGTAACCACGATGTCAGTTGCATCCGGTAGTTACTGCGCAGCGCCGTCAGTTCACGTCCGGCAGGTTTTCCCGCGCGGTAGAAAATCACCGGCAGGAGCAGCATCAGCACCAGCATAATCGCGCCCAGCGTCAGCGCCAGTTTCACGTCGAGGAAGCTCAGGCCGAAGGTCACCAGAATGATCACCACCAGCGCACTCACCAGCGGAGAAATGACCCGCAGATATAAGTGATCGAGCGTATCGACATCGGCGACCAGGCGGTTAAGCAGGTCAGCCTGACGGAAATGTGCAATTCCCCCCGGTGACAGCGGCAGAATTTTTGTGAATGTAAACACCCGCAAATGCGCCAGCACACGGAAGGTCGCGTCGTGGCTGACCAGACGTTCAGCATAGCGGCCTGCGGTACGAAATATCGCAGCACCGCGCACACCGGCTGCGGGCAGCATATAGTTGAAGCTGTATAAACCGGCGACACCGGCCACTGCCGAGGCTGCCAGGAACCAGCCAGAGAGCGTCAGCAGGCCGATGCTCGCCAGTAAGGTGACGATGGCCAGAATAACACCCAGTGACAGACGGAACCCGTGGCGGCGGTACAGAGTAAGATAAGGCAGAAGGGTTTTCATCATTAAAGCTCCTTATTCCGCCGGGAAAGCAGACTGGCGAATAAACCGTTCTGAGTCACCAGTTGCGCGAAGGTGCCACGCTCAGCGATCAGGCCTTTCTCCATCACCCAGATTTCGTCATAGTCACGGGTATCTTCCAGTTGATGCGTTACAAGCAGTGAAGTCTGTGCTTTAGAGGCTTCGCTCAGCGCGCTCATCACACGTTTTTCGCTGTGCGCATCCAGGCTGGCGGTCGGCTCATCGAGCAGTAACAAACTGCATGGTGAGAGCAGGGCGCGGGCAACGGCGACGCGTTGCGCCTGTCCGATAGATAACCGCGCAGCACTGTCACCCAGTTCAGTTTCCAGCCCCAGCGGTAACAAGGGTAGAAATTCATTCACATACGCACGTTCAATGGCGGACTGAAGCTGTTCGTCACTGACCTCCGGCTGATTAAGCAGAATGTTGGCGCGCAGGGTAAGTTCGGGCAGATACGGGTTCTGGCCCACCCAGCTCAGCTGTTTACGCCATTCGTCACTACGCAATGATTTCAGTTCAATACCGCTGGCAGTAAGGGAACCCTGGTAAGGCAGGAAGCCCAGCAGGGCGTTGAGCAGGGAGCTTTTCCCCGCGCCGCTCAGGCCGACAATCGCGATACGTTGTCCGGTCTGAATGCTAAACGTTAACGGACCGGCCAGCGTTTTGCCTTGCGGTGACTGAATAATGACGTCGCGGGCTGCCAGTGCCACTGTCTGCCCGGCTGGCCAGGGTTGCTCGCCGTCACCCATATCGGCACTTTCTGCGCTCAGAAACGTGACTAAACTTTCTGCTGCGCCGATGGCTTGCGCTTTGGCGTGGTAAAACGCGCCCAGATCACGCAGAGGCTGGAAAAACTCAGGGGCAAGTATCAGTACCAGAAAGCCAGCGAACAAGGTCACAGGCGTGCCGTAACTGCCAAAATTGAGTTCACCGAGATAGGAGAAGCCGAAGTAAACCGCGACAACGGCGATAGAAATAGAGGCGAAGAATTCGAGTACAGCGGAAGATAAAAAGGCCAGACGCAGAACGTCCATCGTGCGGGCGCGGAAGTTTTCAGTTGAACGCTTAATCTGGTCGATTTCCGCTGTGCCGCGATGGAAAAGGCGAAGCGTATCAAGACCGCGCAGGCTGTCGAGAAAATTCCCACTCAGACGCGCCAGCGCGACAAAGTTACGACGGTTCGCATCAGCGGCCCCCATACCGACCAGTGCCATAAACAGCGGGATCAGCGGCGCTGTCACCAGCAAAATAAGCCCGGCGGCCCAGTTAATCGGGAAAATACTGACCAGAATGAGGAGGGGAATAATACCTGCGAGAGCGATCTGCGGCAGATAACGGGAATAGTAATCCTGCATATCTTCGATTTGTTCAAGAATAATGCTGGCCCAACTGCCAGCCGGTTTTCCCTGGATCCAGGCAGGTCCCAGCTTCTCGAGACGATCCAGCACCAGCTTGCGCATTTCCTGACGGATAACACGTCCGCAAATAAAGCCCACCTGTTCACGCAGCCAGGTGACCACAGCGCGCAGAACAAACGTCAGCGCCATTAACAGGAAACTTTGCAGCAGGGCATCACGCGGTGTGTGGTCAATGATCAGGCTGTGCAGTAATCCGGCCATCAGCCAGGCTTGCGCGAGGATCAGCAAACCGGAAAGTAAACCCAGCATCATAGACAGACGGATCCAGCCTTTGGCGCGTGAGCTTTGTTGTTTTAACCAGCGGATAAGTTCTTGTTGTCGTGTTTTATTCATCAGGCATCAGTCTGTGCAGCAATCCGGATGGGAGGGCGCTCATGTTACATGCTTGGCTCAACACTGAAAACAATAAGGCGGCAATTAAGCCGCCTTATTCGTTACTCTTTGTATGGACTCTTGGTCCGATAACTAGCCGCAGGCGTAATTATAAATCCGGGGCTTGAGATAAACCGTCCAGATAGCGTTCTGCATCCAGTGCGGCCATACAACCGGTTCCGGCAGAAGTGATCGCCTGACGGTAGATATGATCCATAACATCGCCCGCTGCGAAGACGCCCGGAATACTGGTCTGGGTGGCGTTGCCATGAGAGCCGGACTGCACTTTGATGTAGCCATCTTTCAGTTCCAGCTGGCCTTCAAAAATGCCGGTATTCGGGCTGTGGCCGATAGCAATGAACACGCCCGCCACATCCACTTGCGATTTCTCATCAGTGCGCACGTCGAGCAGGCTCGCGCCTGTCACACCCATCTGATCGCCGACCACTTCATTCAGGGTCTTATGGGTATGCAGAACGATATTGCCGCTGGCCACTTTGTCATTCAGACGATCCACCAGAATTTTTTCTGCACGGAAGTTGTCACGACGGTGAATCAGATGCACTTCAGAGGCAATATTGGCCAGATAAAGAGCTTCTTCAACAGCGGTGTTGCCACCGCCGACAACCGCGACTTTCTGGTTGCGATAGAAGAAGCCATCACAGGTTGCGCAGGCTGACACGCCGCGACCTTTAAAAGCTTCTTCAGAAGGCAGACCGATATAACGTGCTGAAGCGCCGGTTGCGATGATCAGCGCGTCACAGGTGTATTCACCGCTGTCACCGGTCAGGCGGAACGGACGGTTCTGCAAATCGACTTTGTTGATGTGGTCGAAAATGATCTCAGTATTAAATTTGGTGGCATGCTCATGCATACGTTCCATTAAGCCCGGACCGGTCAGACCCTCCGGATCGCCTGGCCAGTTTTCCACTTCGGTAGTGGTGGTCAGCTGACCGCCTTTTTCCACACCGGTAATTAATACCGGATTGAGGTTTGCACGCGCAGCATAAACCGCTGCGGTATAACCCGCCGGACCGGAACCCAAAATCAATAACTTACTGTGTTTAACCGTACTCATGCGTAATTCATCTCCGCGATGGCGACAAGCGATAAACCGATTGTAGGGAAAACGGCGCAGTAAAAAAAGTAAACTCAGATGTTGTTAACGATTTGTCTGATAGTTTTTACTGCTTAACCCGCGTAAAAAGGATTTCGCCAATATTGATGAGGCAGATAACTGTTTGATGGATAGGATGAAAAACCAGCATTCCGGCGACCGATCGTTGTGAACGTTGTTCATCAGAACGCGTTAATTTAGCCACAATTCAGGATTGTTTGTAGGGATTTGGCCGAAATAATGGGTGAGATGCGTTGTTATTGTTCATAGATAAAAGACAGCTAAAAAGGGGGCGTCCGCTTTTCAATCTGGCACGTTCTTCTGATTTTGCTTCTTTTACTTTGACAATCCGCTGTGCATTTGCGAAAACATCAGGGGAAGAAGAAATTAACTGCCTGTCTGTGACTTGAATTTATGCAATTGGCTGCTACGGACCCGTCCTGGTATTGCTTTTTGGTTTTTATGTCGCAGCAGGGTTTAGTGAATCAGGTTGGTGGTTTTCAATCTATTAATTTCACAAGGTTATTTCTTTTGAGTATCCGTTTTATGGCCGTGTTCCTTTTGACAGGGGATCAACGCGGCTTTTGGATGCGTAAACCTTAATCATCGGGTCTTCGCTTGGGACAACCCTTAGACATTGAAGTTGGCTGGGGTATGGCAGGTGCAGGGAAGGACAGCAGAGAGACAATAATAATGGTAGACAACAAAAAACGTCCGGGAAAAGATCTCGACCGTATTGACCGTAACATCCTCAACGAATTGCAAAAGGATGGCCGGATTTCAAACGTCGAGCTTTCCAAACGTGTGGGATTATCTCCAACTCCATGTCTGGAGCGCGTTCGTCGTCTTGAACGTCAGGGCTTCATCAATGGTTATACTGCATTGCTCAACCCGCATTATCTGGACGCATCGTTGCTGGTATTTGTTGAGATTACCCTCAATCGCGGCGCCCCGGATGTGTTTGAACAGTTCAATGCGGCAGTACAAAAACTCGAAGATATTCAGGAGTGTCATCTGGTTTCAGGGGACTTCGACTACCTGTTGAAAACCCGCGTACCTGATATGTCTGCTTACCGTAAGCTGTTAGGTGAGACTTTACTTCGTCTGCCAGGTGTTAACGACACCCGCACCTACGTGGTGATGGAAGAAGTGAAACAGACAAATCGCCTGGTCATTAAGACCCGGTAATTGTTCTGGTGCAAAACCTTGTCATTTTAGCTACACTCCTGTGTATCTATACAGCTATGGCGCCGGGGAGTCTCGGCGCTGTTGCTTTTTCTCAGTTCACAGGAACCTGGAGAGCCTTTCTTGAGCCAGGAATATACAGAAGATAAAGAAGTTACCCTGAAAAAACTGAGCAATGGCCGCCGTCTTCTGGAGGCTTTGCTGGTTGTGGTAGCGATTTTTGCTGCTTATTTAATGGCGGCATTGGTGAGTTTTAACCCCTCTGATCCAAGCTGGTCTCAGACAGCCTGGCATGGGCCAATTCATAACTGGGGCGGTGGTGTAGGTGCATGGATGGCCGACACGCTGTTCTTCATCTTTGGCGTATTTGGTTACGCTATTCCACCTATTATTCTGTGTCTCTGCTGGGCGGCTTTCCGTCAGCGGGATAAACAGGATTTCGTCGATTATTTTGCCCTTTCGCTGCGCCTTATTGGCACGCTGGCGCTCATTGTCACGTCTTGTGGTCTTGCAGCCGTCAACGTTGATGACCTGTATTACTTCGCTTCCGGCGGTGTAATCGGCAGTTTGCTCAGTACCGCGATGACACCTTACTTTAATAATGTGGGGGCGACTCTGGTGCTGTTATGCGTCTGGGCTGCTGGCCTGACCTTATTTACCGGCTGGTCCTGGTTGACGATCGCCGAAAAGATCGGTGGTGCCGTGCTGGGTGTAACAAATATCGTGACCAACCGGTCCCGTCGTGACGATGATTATGATTACGACGAGGAGGACGCTCCGCTACTGGAAGACGATGACGCAAAACCGGCTGCTAAAGTCGCGCCGGCCGTCGCTGCTGCAGCGGCTCCTGCAACTGCCGCCGCTTCCGAAGCTGATGAAGATGACGTGCTGTTCTCTGCGCCTTCGGTGAATGAACCTGTGGCGCAGGCATCTTCTGAGGCTACCGCACCTGCTGCGAGCGCGGCTGTTGCTGAACCGGTACAGGCAGCGGATCCTTATGCGGCTGAGCCGCCGGTTGCTAATATTTCACCGCAGCCAGCACCGGCAACGGCCATTCCGCCGTTATACAATTTCGAGATCCCGGAAGAAACACCAGTGCCGCGCCATCCGCAGCCCGTTCAGCAATCGCCTTCACCAGCGCCAGTTGAGCGCAGAGAGGAAGATGGTCCGAGTCTGGGCAACTGGCAAACTGCCGTGGAGCATTCCCGTTCTCCGTTTGATTTCAGTTCAGCAGTGCCTGATGCCGCTCAGGCGGCCAGCGTGGCGGCCACCGCAGCACTGGCGACCGGCCTTGCACAGGCAGGGCAGTCCACGGCATCTTCCGCTGGTAACACCTTTATGCCAGCCTTCAGTGCTGTGAGCGATGAAAATCCACAGGTGAAAAAAGGCTTTGGCCCTGAGTTGCCGCGTCCTAATCCGGTGCGTATACCTACACGCCGTGAGCTGGCCTCGTATGGCATCAAGCTGCCTTCTCAGCGTATGGCAGAACAGCAGGAACAGGCACAGTCTGCGACGCATAGCGATCCACAGATCCAGGCAGACGTAGAAGCGCTACAGGAAGCAGCATTGCAGCAGGCGTTTGCCGCTCAGCAACAAGAGCGCTATGGCGATGCGGTCACTGAAAATGAACCTGATGAAGAAACTGCCTTGCAGGAAGCCGAATTGCGCAATGCGTTTGCTGCGCGTGAGCAGGCCCGCTATCAGCAGGATGTCGAACCGCTAAGTGGCGTGGTACAGCATCACCATTCACAAAATCAGCAGACTGAATTACCGGCTGTTGCTGATGATTTTGCCGCTGCAGCCATGAAACTCAGCCAGCATGATGCGTTCAGCTTCTCACCAATGGCTGACCTGGTGGACGATACGCCTTCTGAACCGCTGTTTACATTGCCGGCACAAGCGGAAGAAGAACCGCAGGCTGCAACGTTTGCACAACAACCTTATCAGCGCGCTACGTCTTCTGAGCCCGTACAGCATGCGCAGGAATATGAGGCTCCACGACAGTCTTCGCCATCGGCGCAGCCTGATATGGATAGCCTGATCCATCCGTTCCTTATGCGTAATGAACAGCCGCTGGTGAAACCGACCACACCGCTGCCATCACTGGATTTGCTGACCTCACCGCCGGCTGAAGCTGAGCCTGTGGATGAGTTCGCGCTGGAACAGATGGGAAATCTGATCGAAGCGCGTCTGAATGATTACCGCATTAAAGCCGATGTCGTGGGGAAATTGCCGGGGCCGGTAATTACCCGTTTCGAACTGGATCTGGCGCCGGGCGTGAAAGCTGCACGTATTTCTAACCTTTCGCGTGACCTTGCCCGTTCATTGTCTGCGGTTGCGGTGCGTGTTGTGGAAGTGATCCCGGGCAAACCGTATGTCGGCCTGGAATTACCAAACAAGAAGCGCCAGACGGTATATCTGCGCGAAGTGCTGGACTGTGCGAAATTTAAAGAAAGTACGTCGCCGCTGACAATTGTGCTGGGTAAAGATATTTCAGGTGAGCCGGTTATCGCCGATCTGGCGAAAATGCCTCACTTGCTGGTGGCCGGTACGACCGGTTCCGGTAAGTCCGTCGGCGTTAACGCCATGATCCTGAGTATGCTGTACAAGTCTAAACCTGAAGATGTGCGCTTCATTATGATCGACCCGAAAATGCTCGAATTGTCGGTGTATGAAGGTATTCCACATCTGCTGACCGAAGTCGTTACTGACATGAAAGATGCAGCCAATGCGCTGCGCTGGTGTGTCGGTGAAATGGAACGTCGCTATAAACTGATGTCGGCGCTGGGTGTGCGTAACCTTGCCGGTTACAATGAACGTGTTCTGGAAGCGGAGGCGATGGGACGTCCCATTCCTGATCCGTTCTGGAAGCCGGGCGATGGCATGGCTGCTGAGCCGCCGTATCTGCAGAAAGAACCGTTTATCGTGGTGCTGGTCGATGAGTTTGCCGACCTGATGATGACCGTGGGTAAAAAAGTTGAAGAGCTGATTGCGCGCCTGGCCCAGAAAGCCCGTGCGGCAGGTATTCACCTGGTTCTGGCGACTCAGCGTCCTTCTGTCGATGTTATTACCGGTCTGATTAAAGCCAACATTCCGACCCGAATTGCCTTTACAGTTTCGAGTAAAATTGACTCCCGCACCATTCTGGATCAGGGTGGCGCAGAATCACTGCTGGGGATGGGGGACATGCTGTATATGGCACCAAACTCCTCGATTCCGGTGCGTGTTCACGGTGCTTTTGTCCGCGATCAGGAAGTGCATGCGGTGGTTCAGGACTGGAAAGCGCGCGGTCGTCCAAAATACATCGAAAGCATTGTTTCCGGTGGTGAAGATGGTGAGGGTGGCGGTTTAGGGCTGGACGGTGATGAAGAGCTCGATGCGCTGTTTGATCAGGCGGTTGCGTTCGTAGTCGATAAACGCCGTGCGTCGATTTCGGGTGTTCAGCGTCAGTTCCGTATCGGTTACAACCGTGCGGCGCGCATTGTTGAGCAAATGGAAGCGCAGGGCATTGTCAGTACGCCGGGTCATAACGGTAACCGCGAAGTGTTGGCACCACCGTCACACGAGTAAACCCAGCCGGTTTGCCTGCATTTGTTAAGAAGGGTCGCGAATGCGACCCTTGTGCAAAGATGCGTAAAACTATTGTTTTTCAGATGAATGAGCTACCGCCGGGGCGCTGCCTCGGATAGAGTTCGCACCATACGTCTTTTGCCTGTGTAAAAGGCATCGTCTGAAGTTTATGGATTTCTGAGGTAAGTATAAGAATGAAAAAATTGTTAATGGTAGGGTGTTTACTGACCGCATTTACCTCTGCTTCCGTTTTAGCGGATGCCAGCAGTGATCTCAAATCTCGTCTGGGTAAGCTCAATACTTTCCATGCCAGCTTCACGCAGACGGTAACCAGCGATGATGGTGCAGCCGTTCAGCAGGGCGAAGGTCAGTTGTGGGTGAAACGTCCAAACCTGTTTAACTGGCATATGACTACGCCGGATGAGAGCATTTTAGTTTCCGACGGTAAAACCCTATGGTTCTATAACCCGTTCGTTGAACAAGTCACGGCAACCTGGCTTAAAAATGCCACCGGCAACACGCCGTTCATGCTGATCACGCGTAATGATAGCAGTGACTGGGCAAAATATAACGTGAAACAGAAAGGCGATGACTTTGAATTAACGCCGAAAGCTGCGACCGGTAATCTGAAACAATTTGCGATCAATGTGACCCCTTCAGGCACTATCAAAAGCTTCACTGCCGTTGAACAGGACGGGCAGAAAAGTGCTTATACCCTGAAAGGTGAGCAAAATGCGTCTGTTGATGATGCCAAGTTTAAATTTACTCCTCCGCAGGGTGTGACGGTGGACGACCAGCGTCAGTGAGGTTAGTTTGAGTAATCTGTCACTCGATTTTTCCCAAAATGAATTCCAGCCACTGGCCGCCAGAATGCGGCCAGTCACCCTTGCAGAATATATCGGACAGCAGCATCTGTTAGCGCCGGGCAAACCTCTGCCGCGGGCCATTGAAGCAGGGCAATTGCATTCGATGATTTTGTGGGGGCCGCCGGGTACCGGGAAAACGACGCTGGCAGAACTGATTGGCCGGTATGCAAACGCCGATGTTGAGCGTATATCTGCGGTCACATCCGGTGTTAAAGATATTCGGGAAGCGATTGAGCGAGCCCGGCAGAATCGCGATGCCGGGCGTCGTACCATTTTGTTCGTTGATGAAGTCCATCGATTTAACAAAAGTCAGCAGGACGCTTTCCTGCCGCACATTGAAGATGGCACCATTACATTTATTGGTGCGACCACCGAAAACCCTTCTTTCGAACTCAATTCCGCATTGCTGTCTCGCGCTCGTGTGTATTTACTTAAATCACTGACGGCTGAAGATATCGAGAAAGTGATTGATCAGGCACTGAGTAATTCTGAGCGCGGTTACGCCAATGAGAAAATCCGTGTTCCGCCGGAAACCCGCCGGATGCTTTCGGAGCTGGTGAATGGCGACGCGCGCCGGGCGCTGAACAGTATTGAAATGATGGCCGATATGGCGGAAATCGACGCCAATGGTTACAGGACACTCACGCCGGAATTACTCACTGAGATTGCCGGTGAACGCAGTGCGCGCTTCGACAATAAAGGCGATCGTTTTTACGATTTAATCTCTGCATTGCATAAATCAGTGCGGGGTTCTTCGCCTGATGCGGCACTTTACTGGTATGCCCGAATCATCACCGCCGGTGGTGATCCGTTGTATGTCGCGCGACGTTTGTTGGCGATTGCTTCAGAAGATGTCGGGAATGCCGATCCACGGGGCATGCAGGTGGCGCTCGCTGCCTGGGATTGTTTTACCCGTGTTGGCCCGGCTGAAGGTGAGCGTGCGATTGCCCAGGCGATTGTGTATCTGGCCTGTGCACCGAAAAGTAATGCTGTATACACCGCATTCAAATCTGCCATGCGTGATGCACGCGAAATGGCAGATTTTGATGTGCCGGAACATTTGCGTAATGCGCCGACCAAACTGATGAAAGAAATGGGGCTTGGTGCTGAGTATAGTTATGCGCATGACGAACCGAATGCATATGCGGCGGGAGAGGATTATTTCCCGCCTGAAATGGCCCGTACGCAGTATTATTACCCGACATCACGCGGGCTTGAAGGCAAGATCGGCGAAAAGTTGGCATGGCTTGCCGAACAAGATCAAAATAGCCCGACAAAACGCTACCGCTAATTTTATCGTTGCGGTAAGGTTACCGTGATAACTCTTTGACACGCTGCCATTTCAGACAGCGTGCATCATCAAATTAACATTCAATAACGACACGTACAGGATTAGCATGCTGGATCCCAATCTGCTGCGTAATGAGCTAGACGCAGTTGCAGAAAAACTCGCTCGCAGAGGTTTTAAACTCGATGTGGAAACGCTGCGTTCTCAGGAAGAACGCCGCAAAGTCTTGCAGGTAGAAACGGAAACTCTACAGGCTGAACGTAACTCCCGATCGAAATCTATCGGTCAGGCAAAAGCCCGTGGCGAAGACATCGAACCCCTGCGTCTGGAAGTGAATGCGCTGGGTGAGAAGCTGGATGCAGCGAAAGCTGAACTGGATGCATTGCAAAATGACATCCGCGATATCGCTTCTGCTATTCCAAACATGCCTGATGACTCCGTGCCTGCCGGTAAAGATGAGAACGATAACCAGGAAGTGAGCCGCTGGGGCACGCCGCGTCAGTACGATTTCACCGTGCGCGATCACGTATCGCTGGGCGAAATGGCTGGCGGCCTGGATTTTGCCGCTGCCGTTAAACTGACGGGTGCGCGTTTTGTCGTGATGAAAGGGCAAATCGCCCGTATGCATCGCGCGCTGTCGCAGTTCATGCTCGATCTGCACACAGAGCAACACGGTTATCTGGAAACCTATGTTCCCTATCTGGTCAATCAGGAAACGTTGTACGGTACCGGTCAGTTGCCTAAGTTTGGCGAAGACCTGTTCCATACCAAACCCCTGGATGAAGAGGCGGGCAGCAGTAACTATGCGCTGATCCCGACGGCGGAAGTGCCGCTGACCAACCTGACCCGTGATGAAATTCTTGAAGAAGAATCTCTGCCACTGAAGATGACAGCGCATACGCCATGTTTCCGTTCAGAAGCCGGTTCGTATGGTCGTGATACCCGTGGCCTGATCCGCATGCACCAGTTCGACAAAGTTGAGATGGTGCAAATTGTTCGTCCTGAAGATTCAATGGACGCACTGGAAGAACTGACCGGCCATGCAGAAAAGGTGCTTCAACTGCTGAATTTGCCATACCGCAAAGTTTTGTTGTGTACCGGCGATATGGGCTTTGGCTCTTGCAAAACCTACGATCTGGAAGTTTGGTTGCCAGCGCAGGATACATACCGTGAAATCTCCTCATGCTCCAACATGGGTGATTTCCAGGCCCGTCGTATGCAGGCGCGTTGCCGCAACAAAACCGATAAAAAACCACGTCTGGTTCATACCCTGAATGGTTCTGGTTTGGCTGTAGGCCGTACACTGGTCGCCGTGCTGGAAAACTACCAACAAGCTGATGGCCGTATCGAAGTGCCGGAAGTATTACGTCCGTACATGGGCGGTTTAGAATATATCGGTTGATCCCGTTATATCTGCACTAACATAGCGAAAAGCGCCTTAGGGCGCTTTTTTTTATGCATGAAATCATGCGTTACGTTACGAATTCCGTATTTCTTTCTCTTCAACCCCGCCTTTTTTGATAGCAGACAAGGTTTCGTACCCCCTAATAAGTAGTATCCATGCTGTTTGAGTGGGTATTGCCTCATTACCGGAGCGAAAAATGTCGGAAATCAAATCAGAAATCACCACGCTAAAAAGTGGTATCAGCCGCCGGACACTGATCAAAACATCAACGCTGGCAGGGCTGGCCGTTGCTGCGGATGGCGTATCCCTTCCTTTTAGCCGTAAAGCACTGGCCCAGGGAGTGGGTGAGGCGAAGCATTTAGTCTCCGAAGATAAAGTGGTGTGGGGCGCCTGTTCAGTCAACTGCGGTAGCCGTTGTGCGTTACGTTTGCATGTACGTGATGATGAGGTGTACTGGGTCGAAACAGACAATACCGGGCAGGATATTTACGGTGATCATCAGGTGCGCGCCTGCCTGCGCGGGCGTTCTATCCGCCGCCGCATGAATCATCCGGAGCGCCTGAATTATCCGATGAAGCGCGTCGGCAAGCGCGGTGAAGGTAAGTTTAAACGCATTAGCTGGGAAGAGGCGTTCGATGAAATTGCCAATAACCTGAAGCGTATTGTCGCGAAATACGGCAATGAAGCGGTATATATCAATTACACGTCCGGCATTGTAGGCGGCAACATCACCCGTTCTTCTCCTTACGCTTCGCTGGTTGCCCGCCTGATGAACTGCTATGGCGGTTTTCTCAGTCATTACGGCACTTACAGTACCGCGCAAATCGCCTGCGCCATGCCATACACGTATGGCAGTAACGAGGGCAACAGTACGTCAGATATTGAAAACAGCAAGCTGGTCGTCCTGTTCGGTAACAATCCGGCTGAAACGCGCATGAGTGGCGGCGGCATCACCTATTACCTCGAACAGGCACGCCAGCGTTCCAATGCCCGTATGATCGTGATCGACCCGCGTTATACGGATACTGCTGCAGGTCGGGAAGACGAGTGGATCCCTATCCGTCCGGGGACGGATGCCGCACTGGTGGCTGGCCTTGCGCATGTGCTGATCACTGAGAACATGGTCGACCAACCCTTCCTTGATTCGTATTGTGTGGGCTACGACGAAAAAACCCTGCCTGCGGATGCACCGGCCAACAGTCATTACAAAGCCTATATTCTCGGCCTGGGCGAAGATGCGACGGCAAAGACACCTGAATGGGCGTCCCGCATTACCGGTATTCCGGCCAATCGTATTGTCAAACTGGCCCGCGAAATCGGTCAGGCAAAACCCGCCTATATCTCTCAGGGCTGGGGTCCACAGCGTCAGGCCAACGGTGAACTGATGTCCCGAGCCATCGCTATGTTGCCGATTTTAACCGGCAATGTTGGCATTAATGGCGGCAATAGTGGCGCACGTGAATCCACTTATACCATCACCATTGAACGCATGCCCGTGCTGGAAAATCCGGTCAAAACACAGATTTCCTGTTTTAGCTGGACTGATGCCATTGCCCGTGGCCCGCAGATGACTGCCACGAAAGATGGCGTGCGCGGCAAAGACAAACTGGATGTGCCGATCAAATTCATCTGGAACTATGCCGGTAATACCATCACCAACCAGCATTCCGACATCAATAAAACCCACGATATTCTGCAGGATGACACGCAGTGCGAGATGATCGTCGTGCTGGAAAACTTCATGACCTCCTCGGCGAAGTACGCCGACATCCTGCTGCCTGACCTTATGACCGTCGAGCAGGAAGATATTATTCCAAATGACTACGCCGGAAATATGGGGTATCTGATTTTCATCCAGCCCGCAACGTCCGCTAAGTTCGAACGTAAAGGCATCTACGAGATGATGAGCGAAGTCGCGCGTCGTCTTGGCCCGGATGTTTATAACAAGTTCACCGAAGGCCGTACCCAGCGGGAGTGGTTGCAATATCTGTATGCCAAAATGCTGGCGAAAGACTCGGCATTGCCTGCTTATGAAGAACTACGGCTAATGGGGATATATAAGCGTAAGGATCCTGCCGGGCATTTTGTGGCTTATAAAAAATTCCGTCAGGATCCCCAGGCCAATCCGCTGAAAACACCTTCCGGTAAAATCGAAATTTACTCCTCTGCTCTGGCGAAAATTGCCGGCGAATGGGAGCTGAAAAAAGATGAAACCATTAGTCCGCTGCCGGTATATGCCTCAACCTTTGAAGGCTGGGACGATCCGAAACGTAGCCAGTTTCCGTTGCAGATGTTCGGCTTCCACTACAAAGCCCGCACCCATTCCACATACGGCAATATCGATGTTTTGCAGGCGTCCTGCCGGCAGGAAGTCTGGATTAACCCGATCGATGCCAAAACCCGTGGCATTGAAAACGGTGACAAAGTGAAAGTCTTTAATGACCGCGGTGAAGTGCGTGTAGCGGCAAAAGTCACCCCGCGCATCATACCCGGCGTTGTGGCTATGGGGCAGGGCGCATGGCATCAGGCCAATATGGGTGGTGACCGTATTGACCATGGTGCCTGTATGAACACGCTGACAACCCAACGCCCCTCACCGTTAGCGAAGGGTAATCCTCAGCATACAAATTTGATTCAAATAGAAAAAGTCTAAAGAAGCCACGAGCCACGAGCCAGGGCCCGATGACAGGGTTGTTAAATTTTCGTCCTTCAGATAAGGGCGTTACGGAGTAAGCAATGTCAGATTCAAACAGTAATAAAACCGATTCAGGCGGTGGGATCAGCCGCCGTGACCTGGTTAAGGGAACCACACTCGCCGGTATAGCAGCCGCAGTTGGCGGCATATCGTTGCCGTTCAAATCAATACGTGCGGAAAAGCTACAGGCCCCGGCCAAATCTACAGATGAGAAAATCGTCTGGAGTGCCTGTACTGTTAACTGCGGCAGCCGCTGTCCGTTGCGAATGCACGTCGTTGATAACGAGATCCGCTATGTCGAGACCGACAATACCGGTAATGACAATTATGAAGGACTGCATCAGGTTCGTGCCTGTCTGCGCGGGCGCTCAATGCGTCGTCGTGTTTATAACCCGGACCGTCTGAAGTATCCGATGAAACGCGTGGGCAAACGTGGTGAAGGGAAATTCAAGCCTATCAGCTGGGACGAAGCCTTTGACACCCTGGCGGGCAGCCTTAAAGACATTATTCATCGCTATGGCAATGAAGCGATTTATCTGAATTACGGCACAGGTACGCTGGGTGGCACGATGACGCGTTCATGGCCGCCAGGCAAGACACTGATCGCTCGTCTGATGAACTGCTGCGGTGGTTATCTGAATCATTATGGCGACTACAGTTCAGCGCAAATTGCAGCGGGTCTTAATTATACCTATGGCGGCTGGGCGGACGGCAACAGCCCGTCTGATATCGAAAACAGCAAACTGGTGGTGCTGTTCGGCAATAACCCGGGTGAAACCCGTATGAGCGGTGGCGGGGTGACATATTACCTCGAACAGGCTCGCCAGCGTTCGAACGCCCGTATGATCATTGTGGATCCGCGCTATACCGATACCGGTGCCGGACGCGAAGACGAATGGGTGCCGATCCGTCCGGGTACTGATGGCGCGCTGGCAGCGGCGCTGGCGCACGTCATGATCACTGAAAATCTGGTTGATCAGCCATTCCTCGATAAGTATTGCGTCGGGTATGACGAAAAGACCTTACCGGCGGGTGTGCCTGAGAATGCGCATTACAAGGCTTATATTCTCGGCAAAGGGCCAGACGGTGTAGCGAAAACGCCTGAATGGGCGGCAAAAATCACGGGCATCTCCGTGGATAAAATCGTCAAGCTGGGACGTGAAATCGGACAGGCAAAACCAGCATTTATCACGCAGGGTTGGGGCCCGCAGCGTCACGCTAACGGAGAAATTGCAACCCGTGCAATTGCGATGCTGGCGATCCTTACTGGCAACGTGGGCGTTAACGGTGGCAATTCCGGTGCCCGCGAAGGTTCCTACGAGATCCCGTTTGTACGTATGCCGACGCTGGAAAATCCGGTTCAGACCAGTATTTCTATGTTCCTGTGGACGGATGCGATTGTGCGTGGCCCGCAGATGACCGCCATGAAAGATGGCGTGCGCGGCAAGGATAAACTTGATGTGCCCATTAAGTTTATCTGGAACTACGCTGGTAACTGTTTGATCAATCAGCATTCAGATATTAACCGCACCCATGACATTCTGCAGGATGACAAACAGTGTGAAATGATTGTGGTGATTGATAACCACATGACCTCGTCAGCAAAATACGCAGATATTATCCTGCCAGACTGCACGGCCTCTGAGCAGATGGATTTCTGTCTCGATGCCTCGTGCGGCAACATGGATTATGTGATTTTTGCCGATCAGGCGATTACGCCACGTTTCCAGTGCAAGAACATCTATGAAATGACCAGCGAGCTTTCCCGCCGCATGGGGGTAGAGCAGCAGTTCACCGAAGGCCGTACGCAGGAAGAATGGTTGCGTCATCTGTATCAGCAGTCACGTGAAGCGCTGCCAGAACTGCCAGATTTCGAGACCTTCCGCAAACAGGGCATATTCAAAAAACGTGACCCCGACCAGCATCATGTGGCTTACAAAGCATTCCGTGAAAATCCTGCGGCCAATCCGCTGAGTACGCCGTCCGGTAAAATCGAAATTTACTCTGCTGAACTGGCCAAGATTGCGGCTGAATGGGAACTCTCTAAAGAGGACGTTATTGATCCATTACCGGTGTATGCCGCCGGTTTCGAAAACTATGACGACCCGCTGGCCAGTAAATATCCGTTACAGATGACGGGTTTCCACTACAAAGCGCGTACCCACTCCACTTACGGCAATGTTGATGTACTGAAAGCAGCCTGTCGCCAGGAAATGTGGATCAATCCGATGGATGCCGCACAGCGTGGTATCACCAACGGCGACATGATCCGCATCTTTAACGATCGCGGGGAAGTGCATATAGCCGCCAAAGTGACACCGCGCATGATGCCGGGCGTTGTCGCACTTGGCGAAGGTGCCTGGTATTCCCCTGACAGCAAAAAAATCGACCGTGCGGGCAGCATTAATGTACTGACTTCTCAAAGACCTTCACCGCTGGCGAAAGGTAACCCCTCTCATACCAACCTTGTGCAAGTGGCTAAGGTTTAACGGAGTAAATCATGACAACTCAATATGGTTTTTATATTGACTCAAGCCGCTGCACAGGGTGCAAAACCTGTGAACTGGCATGCAAGGACTTCAAAAATTTAACCCCGGACGTGAGTTTCCGCCGTATCTATGAATATGCTGGCGGCGACTGGCAAAAAGACGGAGATGGCTGGCATCAGAATGTCTTCGCCTATTATTTGTCAATTTCCTGTAACCATTGTGCGGATCCCGCCTGCACCAAGGTCTGTCCGAGTGGCGCGATGCATAAGCGTGAAGACGGTTTTGTGGTCGTAAACGAAGATATCTGTATTGGCTGTCGTTATTGCCATATGGCGTGTCCGTATGGCGCGCCGCAATACAATGAAGCCAAAGGTCACATGACCAAATGTGACGGATGCTACGAACGCATTGCTGAAGGTAAAAAACCGATTTGTGTTGAATCCTGCCCGCTGCGTGCGTTGGATATGGCGCCAATCGAAGAACTGCGTGCGAAATACGGTGAACTGGCTGAAGTGGCACCGTTGCCGGCTTCACATTTCACTCACCCAAATATCGTCATTAAACCCAATGCGAATTGCCGTCCTGTAGGCGATACCACGGGTTATCTGGCTAACCCGAAGGAGGTTTGAGATGGGAAACGGATGGCATGAATGGCCTTTGATGGTCTTTACGGTTCTGGGGCAATGTGTCGTTGGCGCATTTATTGTGCTTGCCATTGCGTTGCTGACTCAGCGCAGTAGGGAAGAATACCGCCAGATCCATCTCTCGATGTTCTTTTTGTGGGTGTTGATGGCGATCGCTTTCATCGCCTCGGTTCTGCATCTGGGGTCACCGCTGCGGGCATTCAATTCGCTTAACCGGCTGGGCGCGTCGCCGCTGAGCAACGAAATTGGCAGCGGCTCGCTCTTCTTTGCGCTGG
The DNA here is from genome assembly GCF_003263525.1 of Rahnella sp. NRRL B-41462. Taxonomy (NCBI): domain Bacteria; kingdom Pseudomonadati; phylum Pseudomonadota; class Gammaproteobacteria; order Enterobacterales; family Yersiniaceae; genus Rahnella; species Rahnella sp. NRRL B-41462. The sequence goes on from NZ_JYDF01000059.1 coordinate 63,412, forward strand.
GCGGGATTTACTGGCTGCTGGCGATGATCAACAAGATGCCACGCGTGCTCGCTAAAATCTGGTTAATCGTGACCATGCTGGCAGGTGTTGGATTCGTCTTCGCGATGTGTCGTGTGTATGCAATCAATACTGTGCCAACCTGGGACAATGCGTATACCGCGTTTCATTTTGGCCTGACGGTACTGATTGGCGGACCGGTTCTGGGCTACCTGCTGCTGCGTGGTGCTAATATTAATGGTTGTGCGCTACGTCTGCTGCCGGTCATCAGCTTTGTGTCACTGGTCGTGAGTATGGCTGTTGTTGTTATGCAAAGCGCCAGTCTGGCAGGCATCAGCAGTTCCGTTCAGGCTGCGTCAGCGCTTATCCCACAATACGGTGTGTTGTCGGTGTGGCGGCTGGTGCTGGTTGTTCTTGGACTGGGCTGCTGGTTCTGTCCGCTTATACTGCGTAAACGACCTGCACTGGCCTCAATGATACTGGCCTTTGTGCTGGTGTTTGCCGGAGAACTGATTGGTCGGGCGATTTTCTACGGTCTGCATATGACAGTGGGAATGGCAGTGGGCGGCTAATTTCAGGTAGTCAGGTTTATCAGGAGGCACGTCGCCAGTAAGGATGTGCCTCTGCAAAATGAGTTAATTATGTCAGCAGAATCAATTAGTTTAACCGGTAAAGTATTAGGCGCGATGCTGTTTTATCCGCCGAGCTCTCCTGAAGTTAGCATCTTAATTACGTTACTTGAAAGCAGCGTCTGGACCGAGTCATGGCCATGTGCGAGTGACGAGGCTAAAACTCAGGCGGGAGAAACATTCAGCCAGATTACGGCCGCGTCTGAAAGTCTGGATGACGCGTATCAGCGTCTTTTTATCGGCCCTTATTCGTTACCCGCGCCACCTTGGGGCTCGGTGTATCTGGACAAAGAATCAGTGCTGTTTGGCGATTCAACGCTGGCATTGCGCCAGTGGATGCGTGAAAACGGTATTGAACCCCATCTGGAGCAGGCAGAGCCGGAAGATCACATCGGTTTGCTGCTGATGATGTCTGCATGGTTAGCCGAGAATTCACCTTCTTTGCTGGATGAATTTCTGACAGAGCATTTATTGCCGTGGGCCGGACGCTATTTCGAATTACTCCGTCAGAAAGCAGAACACCCGTTTTATCTCGGAGTGGCCGTACTGGCAGAATCCACACTACAGGGCTGGAAACAACAACGTAGTCTGGAAGCGCCCGTCGTGGATCTGTATTTCTGATGAGCGATTCCCGCGACGCCAGATACTATCGTGCCTGGATGAGCAGCAGAACGGTCAGCCGCCGTGGGTTATTCCGCGGCTTGCTGTCACCGGGCAAACAGGCAATTGAACAGGCGGCACAGCCTTCTGCGAACTTGCTGGCGCGCGTGATTGCCCGTCCGCCTCAGGCCATTGCCGAACCGATGTTTCAGCAACAATGTGATGGATGCGGACGTTGCGCACAGGCGTGCCCGGTCGGCATTATAAGCATCCAGGGAGGAAAGGCTTCGCTGGCTATCGATTATGCTGAATGTGACTTTTGCGGTGCCTGTACTCAGGCTTGCGAAAGAGAGGCGCTGGATCAGTGTGTGCCAATGGATACTGGTTTGCGTCCGGTTATTTTGTCCCAGTGTCTGGGACGGCTGGATGACTTGTGCCGAATGTGCGAAATTGCCTGTCCGCGCACGGCAATATTTTTTAATCAACAGAATCAACCTTCTGTTGATGACGCAAAATGTAATGGCTGCGGGAAATGCAAACTTGTTTGTTATCATGGTGATATTAACCTGTCTTTAAAGTGTCATTCATCTTAATCATTAAGCTTGATTAGTGTTTTCAATCATTCTTCTCCACTTTGTGCTCAGGTCAATTTTTGCCAGATTGACTTTTAAACCGCCGGTGGCATGATGCGCGCAATTTCTTCCTCTTTGTGGTCATCACCGCCCTATGTCCGCCTATTCCCGTCCTGTTTCTCTGCTCCTGTGCGGACTTCTGTTGTTGACGATTTCTATCGCCGTTTTAAACACATTGGTCCCTTTGTGGCTCAGTCATGAGCAACTTCCAACCTGGCAGGTCGGACTCGTCAGTTCGTCTTATTTTACCGGTAATCTGCTGGGTACTTTGCTTGCGGGCGGACTGATTAAACGTGTTGGTTTTAACCGCAGTTACTACCTTTCCTGCATCCTGTTTGCTGTCGCGACCGCAGGTCTGGCACTTTCAATAAGTTTCTGGAGTTGGGTGACGGCGCGATTCGTTGCAGGCATCGGCTGCGCATTGATCTGGGTGGTGGTGGAAAGTGCGTTGCTACGCAGCGGAACCGTCAGAAACCGCGGCCAGTTACTGGCAGCGTATATGATCATGTATTACATCGGCACGGTGGTTGGGCAGCTTCTGGTGGGTACGGTGCCGACGGCAATTTTAAGTGTACTGCCGTGGGTGACAGCGCTGATTGTCATTGCAATGCTGCCATTGTTATTAACGCATATTGAGAACCAGGAAAGCGGGCAGCCGCGTCATGCGGTAATGCCGATGTTCAGACGCCGTAATGCACGGCTGGGGATTAACGGCTGTATTATTTCCGGCATCGTTCTGGGATCTTTATACGGCCTGATGCCTTTGTTCCTGACGCATCAGGGAATGAGCGATGCAGATGTAGGTTACTGGATGGCATTGCTGGTCAGCGCCGGGATTATCGGGCAATGGCCGGTAGGGCGTTTGGCTGACCGTTATGGCCGTCTGATGGTTCTGCGCATTCAGATCTTCGCCGTTATCCTTGGCTGCATTGCGATGCTCAGTGGTTATGCGATGGCTCCGACGCTGTTCATTCTGGGTTGTGCTGGTTTCACGCTGTATCCGGTCGCCATGTCCTGGGCTTGCGAAAAAGTCAACGCAGAGGAACTGGTGGCGATGAACCAGGCATTACTGATGAGTTACACCATCGGCAGCCTCGCCGGGCCGACAATGACCGCGATGCTAATGCAGAGTTATTCCGATCGTCTGTTGTTCGTGATGATTGCAGTGGTCTCGCTGGTGTATCTGGTGATGCTGATGCGCAAAGCGGATCATACGCATAATCCTGTAGCGACTGCCTAATCCTTTTCATAATTAAAGCTGCAATCCCAATGATTTTGGGTATGTTCTGAGCCATAAAGCAAAAAAGACGCCATTTGGCTAATGCCGATCGTTT
>NZ_JYDF01000006.1:0-48064 GCF_003263525.1 Rahnella sp. NRRL B-41462
TGATTCCGTCCGTAAACCAGCGAATCGCCACTGATATCAGCAATGGATTTCGCCCCGGTCAATGTCATCGCTACCCGCATTTCTTTTTCGATCAGGTTCAGCAGATTAATGACCCCGGCCTCGCCCGCCGCCGCCAGCGCATACACAAACGCCCTGCCCAGCAGCACGCTGTCTGCACCGAGCGCAATCATGCGGACCACGTCCAGACCGGTGCGAATGCCGGAATCGGCGAGAATGGTGATGTCACCTTTCACCGCGTCTGCAATAGCCGGCAGTGCGTGGGCGGTGGACAACACACCGTCAAGCTGACGGCCGCCGTGGTTGGAGACCACAATGCCATCAGCACCAAATTTCACCGCGTCTTTTGCATCTTCCGGATCCAGAATCCCTTTGATAATCATCGGGCCTTTCCAGAACTCACGGATCCATTCCAGATCTTTCCATGAAATCGACGGGTCGAAGTTTGCGCCCAGCCAGCCGATATAATCCTCCAGCGTGGTGGGTTTGCCGCGATAAGCGGAAACATTACCCAGATCATGCGGTTTGCCATTCAGCCCCACATCCCAGGCCCATTGCGGATGCATGACCGCCTGCAACATGCGGCGTGCAGCGGCGTTTGGACCGCTCATGCCGGAATGCGCATCGCGATAACGTGCGCCGGGCGTCGGCATATCCACGGTAAACACCAGCGTTTTAACCCCCGCCGCCTGCGCGCGTTCCAGCGCATTGCGCATGAAACCCCGGTCTTTCAACACATAAAGCTGGAACCACATCGGCCGGTCGATGGCCGGTGCAACCTCTTCAATCGGACAGACAGAGACGGTGGAAAGCGTGAAAGGAATGCCTTTTTTCGCCGCCGCGCGGGCAGCCTGCACTTCGCCGCGTCGCGCGTACATACCGGTCAGACCGACCGGTGCCAGCACGACGGGCATCGCCAGTTTTTCGCCAAACAGTTGTGTCTCAAGACTGAGATCGGACATGTTTTTGAGGATGCGCTGACGCAAGGCGATGTCGGCCAGATCGGCGGTATTACGTCTGAGTGTATGCTCGTTGTAAGCGCCGCCGTCGATGTAATGAAACAGGAATGGCGGCAGTTTACTTTTTGCCGCGGCGCGGTAGTCCGTTGATGCAGAAATGATCATGATGTTTTCTCGTTATCTTGCGCTCTTTTGATTGGCGCTGTAGGGGTGTCAAAAGTGTAGCTGATAAACACAACCTGAGAGAAAACAATGGCAACGAAAAACCATATTTTTACGCGGCAGAGCATGGGAGTAGAAAGAAGGAGAAATCTTGAAAATGCGCGGCGGGTTTAATCTCGCCGCATTGATGATGTCCACGGATTCATCATTTATCGGGTTTGTTCAGATGCCAGTGTAAAAGCCTGACGATCACCTGATACAAAAGAACTGTGATAACAGGACAAATAATAAATAGCGTCAATCCGATAAAGCCTTCAACGTCTGGTTCTCCAAATAACGCGGCTGTGTCATTCCAGAAGATATATTGTTCTTTAGTCACCGGGGATGAAGGCCGCAGAATAAGAAAAACCAGAACGTAAATGCCCACTGCAATTAATATTCTAAATCCCGTTGTCACACGACGCCTGCCCATTCAGGATCACCTCTATCATTCCATAACTCATTAAACCATTGGGTAATTCTGTCTGCCGGGTAGACATCAAGGCCTGACGAATAGCCATAAAATCACTGCGATGCTGAAGGGTGAAAGTACCTGCGCCGAACCTCTTCAGTGGTAAAAAACACACATCATTAACGACAAATTTTCCATGCAAGGTCATGAAGCATCATCCTTAAATTTAACTTAACACGAGATTTTACAAGTTTGAATGACAAAAAAGCATGACACTCGCGCCACAATCTATAACACCCCATTTCACCGCACAATACACATCGGCCTGCCCGACGCCGGTTCAGGGTAGATTTGCACATCGATATCAAAAACCTGCGCCAGCAATTCGGGTGTCATCACCTCTTCCGGCGTGCCCTGCGCGATAATTTTGCCCGCCGCCATCATCACCAGATAATCACAATAGCGGCTGGCCTGATTCAAATCGTGCAGCACCGCCACCCGCGTTTTCCCCTGCTGATTCTGACTGCGCAGCAGGTTCATCAGCTCAACCTGATGGCTGATATCAAGATAGGTGGTCGGCTCGTCGAGCAGCATCAGCGATGTCAGCAAACGTGCTCTATTTCCCCTTGAACCAGACCATAAGAGAGATTTATGTTTTTCGGGCTGGCAATCGGCTATAACTTTCTGAGAAAGAAATATATATTTTTACCCTGCAGATGACGCCATTAATGATATTAATGGCGGTTCCTGTGCCAGCGCACTTATTTTTCGACAATCTCTTTTACGTCACCCTGATGAACCTGGTGAACACTGCCATCAGTATCTTTATAAGAGATCAGACCGGTATCTTTGTCTTTCACCGGCTTGCCATGTGTTGTAATCATATGCCCGTCATTGGTTGAAATGACATAGTCACTGGAACAGGCACTGACAGCAAACATGATGCCCATAACAGCCACTACGCTTAATACTTTTTTCATCATAACTCCTGTTGAATTTTAACGCTAAATATCCGAAAAACACGCTATCAGGCTAATAAATATATCATTATTTTCTAACCACCCGCTTTCACATAAACGTATTCTGGTGGCTCATGTTATGGGTTCATACTGTCCTTAAATTCAACGCTTTGACAACGGGATGCTGAAAAATAAGGATGATGTTAATATTTTAACATCCGGATAAAGAATTTTTTATGCGTACATTACGCTGAATCCATGCACATATTTTCTAATTTTAAATTGTTGGTGTTCGTACCGGAACGCGATAATATTCATTATCGGGCGTCCGCAGAGGTATATGCACAGCAATATCATCATGCCCGGTAAAAGAGAGAATCAATAACCGGAATAGCTCTAATGCAAAATGAGATGAGAATAACTATGCTCAGGAAACCAATATTACTCACGCTGATATTTCTGATATCAGCATGTGCGGGTGAAAAGAATTTTTCAGTGGATTATATTAATAATCATCCCTGGGACATTGCTTATTGTTTACGTCAGAACCTGAATCAAAAAGGCTATCAAACCGGAACACCCGAAAATGATGCAGCCAATATAATGAAAGAAATGACCGTAAGTAAAAATGGAGAAACAGCGGGTATCTACTGGATTGATAAAGCCACTGTGGGGTCTATTGGCCGCTCAGTAAGTACACATAACGTTCAGGACTGGGCGTATCGGGATATGGATGCCGCGTTGCATCAATGTAAGTCAGAACTGGATCAGTAATCCTTTTTAACTTGATACAGATCATCTAAAACGCGGGTTAGGTTTGATCGAATGATAATCATTATCGTTTAATGCTCGGGAATGATTGATTCTTCAGGAGAAGAAGAACCCTATGAGCTTAGACCTCTCGCGTTTTTATGCCGCTGATCAGGGACTGCCATTTCCCGACCGGCGGGCAGTGATGCCATGGCGGCCTCAGCAGCCCGTCGCCCCGCAGGATGTCCCTGCACAGTGGCAGGCGCTCTGCATGCGCACACTTGCGGCCAATAAGCGCCTGGTCTATCTGCATATCCCTTTTTGTGCCACGCACTGTACATTCTGCGGGTTCTACCAGAACAAGCTGGAAGCGCAAGCCACAGAACAATACTGCGATTATCTGATCCGCGAAATTGAGCAGGAAGCCGGTTCGCCGCTGCATCAGTCCGCCCCTGTCCACGCCGTGTACTTTGGTGGCGGCACGCCGACCGCGCTCAGCGCGAAACAACTGCACCGGATTATCACCACGCTGCGCCGCAGTTTACCCCTGGCGCCGGACTGCGAAATCACCGTCGAAGGACGTATTCTTAACTTTGATGATGAACGGATTGATGCCTGTCTGGATGCCGGTGCGAACCGCTTTTCCATCGGTATTCAGACCTTTGACACGCGCATCCGCCAGCGAATGGGGCGCCGCGCGGACCGTGACGAAGCCATCAGTTTCCTGCGTAAACTCGGCGAACGTGACCGGGCTGCCGTGGTCTGCGACCTGATGTTCGGATTGCCGGAGCAGACGCCTGAGAGCTGGCGGGAAGATTTGCAGATTATCCGCGACCTGCCGCTGGATGGCGTTGATCTTTATGCGCTGAACCTGCTGCCTTCCACGCCGCTGGGCAAAGCGGTCGGGAATAAACGCACTACACTGCCGGATGTCAGCATGCGCCGCGATTTTTATCTCGAAGGCGAGGCGTTTCTGGCGCGTGATGCCTGGCATCAGATCAGTAACAGTCACTGGGCGCGCAACACCCGCGAGCGCAATCTCTACAATTTGCTGATCAAAAAAGGCGCGGATTGTCTGGCCTTTGGCAGCGGGGCGGGCGGCAATCTGGATGGTCAGTCGTATATGACGGCGCGCAGTCTGGAAGCGTATTACCAGCAACTGGACGCCGGGTTGAAACCTATCATGATGATGACAGCGTCAACCACCCGCGAGCACCGCTGGCGGCTGGATTTGCAGGGCGGCATCGAAGCGGGCCGTTATGATCTCAGCCGTATTGTTGAAGACCCCTTCCCGCTTGAACCCCTGTTGCAACAATGGCAACAGTGCGGCCTGATGAACAGCGAAGGCCCGCGTTTTAATCTCACGCCTGCCGGGCGGTTCTGGGCCAGCAATATGTTGCAGGCCTTACAAACACTGATCCCTCAACTGACCTTACGGAATGACGCACATGCACACGGATAACCTTCAGTCCCTGATCGACTTTTTAGCCACGCAACCCGACGGCACTGTCGAAGATATCGCCCGGGAATATGCCATCACGCCGCTGGAGGTGATCCGCAATCTGCCGGGAAGTTATCTGTTTGCAGGCACACATTTTGATGCGGTCTGGGACAACATCACGGCATGGGGCGAGGTGACGACGCTGGTGAATAACGAGGATCTGATCCTTGAATTCCACGGTGAATTGCCGACCGGCACGCATCGTCACGGCTACTTTAATTTGCGCGGTAAACACGGAATGAGCGGCCATATCCGTGCCACACACTGCCAGCATATTGCCCTGGTTGAACGGCCATTTATGGGAATGGGCACAGCAAGTGTCTGGTTTTTAAACGCTTGCGGTTATGCCATGCTCAAGGTTTTCGTCGGGCGCGACAGCCATCGCCAGCTTCTTGCCGATCAGCTGAATGCTTTTCGTGCCCTTCCCGCCATGCTGGCTGAGAGAGAGAAACAACCTTGAATACTTTGCTGATTTTTGGCGCAGGCAGCGGTGTCGGCGCAGAACTGGTTAAGCTCACGGCGCAGGATCGCCCGGTAGTGGCACTGATCCGCAACCCTGAACAAGCCGCAGTATTGCGTGAACAGGGCGTGACCGTCATTGAAGGCGATGCACTCAATTCCGCAGATGTATTGCAGGCCTGCCAGATGGCCGGTCCGGACGCGCAAATCGTGTCAACGCTGGGTGGCAAACTTGCCGATTACACTGCCAACCGGCTGATCATTGATACCGCAGAACAAGCCGGCATCCGCCAGATGTTGCTGGTGACGTCTATCGGTTGCGGCGACAGTTGGCCAACGTTATCCGCACGGGCAAAACAGGCGTTCGGCCAGGCGGTTCGTGAGAAATCACTGGCGGAAAGCTGGCTGCAAACCAGCTCGCTCGAAGGATGTATCCTTCGTCCCGGTGGCCTGATGAACGGTGAGGCGACCGGCAAAGCGCACCTGATCCAAACCGAAGCTCACGGCCGCGTGCGCAGGAGCGATGCCGCCCTGCACATCCAGCAACTGCTGGCCTCAGGCGATGGCTGGGGCAAAGTGTTTGCGCTGTGTGATTCAACGCTGGAAGGGGAACGGTTCTGAATTAAATGCCCCGGAAACGGGGCATTTAGTCCCCCTGACATGTTATTCAGAAATTTTAACCAATATCAGCAAATCACTTCGCTATTCATTCTAATCCCACGGCGTTATTCTTCTTCTCATCGAAGGCACATGGCCTTCCCCAAACAAACATTGAGAAGGAATGACATCATGAAATCTATCAAAACTTTCGTTGTTGCTGCTGCACTTGCCACGGTTTCTTTCGGTAGCTTCGCCGCTGAAATCGGCACTGTATCTGCTTCTGGCAATACATTAGAGGGCCTGGAATCCACCTTCGCAGCTAAAGCCGCTGCCGCCGGTGCAACCTCTTATAAAATCATCGAAGCCGGTGGTCAGAACCGTCTTCACGGCACTGCCGTGTTGTACAAATGATTTGCTGAAGTCCTGAGATAAAAACAAAAGCCGCTCCTTTTACAGAGCGGCTTTGTCATTGGGGTAAAAAACATAATGAGTGGTATATCACTCATTATTGCTTTAAAAAACCTTTAATGAGTTATTTAGGTAACATTAAATGGACTCTCATTGGATAATGAGTAATATACCACTCATACACTAATGGGAGCCCATATGGAATTTTTAACGTTACAAGCTTTCCTCAATAATACCTGGGTTGATATTGCTAACATCACTTTTCCCGGCAGTGAGCAGAATAACTATCGTCTGACCGAACTGAATTATCATTCGGATTACGCTATTGATAACCTTGATCGTGACGATAACCATGCCGCATCGTTGAATCACCCCGTCTCTTTGTTTTTTGATGGTGACGATGAGCGGGGTTGGCTGAAGTTTCTTGATGATATTATTCCCAGCGGTTCAAGTCGCCGCTATTGGGCAAACTATCTCGATCTCGAAGGACTGACAGCCGATCAGCAAAATTTCATTTTGCTCAAACATGGCACCTTGTCCCCTGTTGGCAATCTGCGCATAAAAGAATCATTACCGGAATATAATCCGCTGGCTGAAAAACTTTTCTTCACTATAGAAGATGTTAAAAACCGGGCGGGTGACTTTCTGGACTACGCACAACAACGCGGTGCGGCTGCCGGTGGCGCGACAGCGCCGGGGGCGAAGCACCAAAGCTGTTGCTGCGTTGTAGTCAGGAACAGCAAATCTGGATTGATACCTACCAGAATGACACTGCCAACCGGGACATTCCCTATTTGGTCAAATATCCCCGTGGCGCAAGAACAGAGGTAGACTGCAATATTCTTCGGGCAGAATTCTATTTCTACCATGAGCTTGAAGCCATGGGGTTTGACACGATCCCGACGCAAAACATGCGGCTGGAAGAAGGGCTGACTTATCCGTCACTCTGGCTTCCGCGTTTTGATATTTCTTTTGAAGAGGAAGGACTTATCAGACGTTTCGGAATGGAATCAGTCTATTCACTCCTGCGCAAAGCGCCCGGTGTGACGCTGTATCATGAAGAAACCCTCCGTGCACTGATCGATAAGATTTCACACAGTCATATGGTGACAGAACAAGGTTTTGATTTTGATATCCCGGGGTTTGTGACTGAATGGGTACGACGAGATCTGCTCAATATTATTTTTGGTAACAGCGATAATCATGGGCGTAACACCTCTTTCCTGAAAGATGAACGCAGCATCCGGCTTGCACCAATCTACGATTTTGCGCCGATGAAAGCCGATCCGGAAGGTATTGCCAGAACGACGAAATGGAAGGCTCCGTTGGAAATCGGCGGTGAATACGATTATCCCGGCATTGCACAATCACTCGATGATCTTGTCCCGGCAGAAACATTACTTTCGGCACTTAAAAACACGTCACATCAACTGTCGGGACTGAAAGAGCGGCTGGAAGCCCGTGGCATACCGCAGCAAATTTTGAACATGCCCGCGATAAGTTTCAGTTTTATTCCTGAAAAGTTACGCCGCTGGGGGTTGTTATGAAAGAACCAGAGATTGCCGCAAACTCTGCGAGAAATACCATTGATAAAATACGGGCTAAACAAAATGAGGCGAATCATGTGCGGCGTGACGCCGGACAAATGCTGGCTCAGGAAGAAACATCTTCCACGGGAAAAAAACAAGCCCAGCGAAGAGTGTCGAACCTGACGAAACCCGTCAGCACCAATGACCGAAATCAAGCCCGGCTCGACATCATGCGGGCGTTACTTTTGGGTGAAATCACGCAGGGACAAGCACTAAAAGCACTGAGGATTACGGTGCTGGGGTTAAAACAAGACGCCTTTGGGAAACTAGTGACAGTGTCACGTAAGACGCTATCAGAAGTGGAAAATGATAAGGGAAATTACACGCCTGACATCATCAACAAACTGTTTAGACCATTTGGCCTGAAAGTCGGGCTGGTGCCGGTTTCTCAGCAGATATTCAGGACTCTCTTTGAGCGCAGTGAGTAAGATGTAAAAAAAGCCGCTCCTTTTACAGAGCGGCTTTGTCATGTTCCGCGTTGCCGCTTCTATCCTTTCGTCGCTACTTTCAGCAAAATTACGCCTGAAAAAATCAGCAGGACGGCGATGACGCGCAGCGGATTAAGGCTTTCGCCAAACATCACAACACCGAGAATGAAAGCGCCGATAGCGCCGATGCCGACCCAGACGGTGTAAGACGTGCCGAGGGGCAGCGTTTTCATGGAAATCGCCAGCAAAACGACGCTGAGTATCATGAAGAAGACCGTAAGCATACTGGGAATGAGACGGGTGAAACCGTGAGATTCTTTCATCGCGGTCGACCAGACCACTTCGAAAATACCGGCGAAAAGCAGATAAACCCAGGCCATAAAATGTCCTTAAAACACGCAAGGTCGTCCCTGCATCAGTATGGCTGAGTCTCTGGTCGTCCAGTCAGCATGAAGAGTGGGGATTATAGTTCACTCTTTCCTGACTTTACAAAATCTACGCCTCGGGCAAAAAAGAATCTTTTTCAGTGTGCAGGGTAATAATGGCCGGACGGAAAAGTTTCCCCTTCTGTTCGATTTCAAAGCTGCGGAAGTGACGGCTCTCACCCACTTCAGATTCCGGCATCAGCGCCGCACCGACCAGACCGTCGCGGAACATCTCGATCACCATCCGGGGTTCGGACACTTTCATGATCACATTCACGTCTTTCACTTCTTCATACAGTCGGTTGAGCAGCACTTCATACGTCCCCTCGCCGCCCATGCGGTGCAGCATCACCAGCGGGAAACCGGAGAGATCAGCAAAAGAAAGCGTACGTTCCGGCAGCGTGCTCGCCAGTTCGCCGGACACCACCGCGACCAGTTTTATCGGCTCGAATTCACGCACGTAGAAAGAACGCACGTCGGCTGGCGTCTGGATCATCGCCATATCCAGCGTTTTGTTCATCACCAGCTCTTCCAGACTGGTCGATTCGGACACTAAAATGTTCGGATCCCAGTCCGGGTTTTTGCGGTACAGCTCAAGAAAAACGGTGTTGAAATAGCGCAGATAAAGGTAAGAAACGCCGATACGCACCGGGCGTTTTTTTTGCGAGGCGATATCGATGGCTTGTCTGGTGACGCTGTTAACCTGATTGAGGATGTCGCTGGTTTTGCGATACAGAAAGCGTCCGGCTTCAGTGAGTACCATTTGTTTGCTGGTGCGGATAAACAGCGGCGAACCGATTTCTTCTTCCAGCTCATGCAGGCGTTTTCCGAGCGGAGGCTGTGCGATATTCAGCACTTTCGCCGCTTTGCTGATCGAGCCCTGCTCAGCGATGGTACAGAAATAGCGCATTCTTTTGAGATCCATCTTTCTTTTCCTTCCTGTCAGTCTGGCCGCGTGACGCCCAGTATACAAAAAGCCACTTCACGGGGAAGTGGCTTGTGCGGACATCCGTCAGTGGATAAACAGGCTCCAGTAGTGGGAAATGGGCATGACCAGAATGTCTCCCCGGTCATATAGTTAACCGCCTTCCTGCAATGCGAATTATTTTGGGCACATGTATTAATATTTAAAATCAGGCAGGAATTTCTTCACATCGACGTCTTTAAATTTGGAACGTTCGAAATGGGCTTTCAGATGAAACGGCACTGTGCAGTCGAAAATAGTTTTGCATGACATACCTTCCTGCAAAATACCTGGGCTGTAGGCTGGATGTTGCGAAGGATCCAGCGGATGGCAGCGCACACCCGGAATAGTGACGGTATCCACGTCGCCCTGATAGCGGGTTTGCATCGCCCACAGGATGTCATCGGTATCGAAAATATCCACATCCTCATCCACCAGAATCACGTGTTTCAGCTCGGAAAAGGCTGCAAACGCCAGCAGCGCGGCTTGTCTCTGACGGCCTTCATCCACCGGTGAGGATTTTTTAAATTGCAGCACCGCCAGTAACTTACCGCCACCGGAGGTGTGCGCATGCACATTCAGCACACGTCCCGGCATGGCGCGGTCGATCATATCCAGAATACTGGCTTCGGTCGGAATACCGGCCATGCTGACGTGTTCGCCGCTCGGGCCAAGCGTGGTTTGCAGGATAGGATTGCGGCGATGCGTCACCGCTTTCACCTTAATCACCGGCAGCGCGGCTTTGGCTTCACCGGTATAGCCCGGGAATTCAGGCATCGCTTTGCCGGTGTTGGTGTTCTGATCTTCACGGACACGCACATCCGGCAGCAGTTCGCCTTCAATCACGATTTCGGCGTGGGCAATGGCTTTTTCGTCGATGGAAACACAGTGCGTCAGTTCCACCGCTTTCCCGCGCAATGCACCGGCAATGCTCAGTTCGTTGAAGCCCAGCGGCGTGGTGGGTGGCTCGAAGCAGGCGGCAATCTCAATCGCCGGATCAACGCCGATGCTGATGGAAATCGGCAGCGGTTTACCCGCACGCTCGGCTTTTTCGCGGAAAGCATCAATATGGCGACCCGGGGTCAGCCACATCGACAGTTCGTCGCGGCTCTGAATGCACAGGCGGTGGATGGTAATGTCGGATTCTTTGGTTTCAGGATCAGAGGCATAGCACATGCCCATGGTGAAATACGGACCGGCATCTTCTTCGGTATTGGTCGGTGCAGGCAGCAAGGTGCGCAGGTCAAAATTCGGATCATCCGCCAGGTGCGTCACTTCCTGACAGGGTGCCGTGCCGCGATCCACAACCACGGGTGCGATGGCGTTTTTCACCGAATCTTTCAGCAGAAAACCGAGTTTTTCCGGCGCACAGTTCAGCAGATAGCCCACACGTTCGCGGGTAGACATCAGACCGGTGACCACACGCACCCCCGGAAAACCTTTGATGGTGTTAAACATCATCGCCGGGCCTTTACGGGTCGGACGTTCACAGGTTCCCCCGGCACCGACATAGCGGTACACGCCGGAGAGTTCCGCATGCGGATCCACTTCCACATCGGTACTGACCATTTCGCCTGGCAGGCTTTCTAAAAATGCAATCGCAGACCGGAGGTCGTGCACGTTATTATTTTGAGGGTGGCTTTCTTTCTTAGACATATTTTTATCCAAGTAAATAAATATTCCACATAATGAGAAAATTATTTTCATCGCCGGATTGAATATATATTTACTGCCGAAGATCAAAAAGTACCGTTTAAATTCACGCGCTAAACCTTTTTGGTTTATATCAAAAAAATAATAATTATTTAACACTAATGAATACATCACAATAACTTAATGACGAAACATTACGTTAATTCCGCCACGGCATTCATACCCTGACGGAAATTAAAAATCAGGAATTTAAACAGGTACGGAAAACTGAAAACAGGCACCGTGTTTCGGTTGTTCAATCAGCCGGATATCGCTGCCGTGGAGTTGCAGAATGCGGCGCACGATCATCAGCCCCAGCCCGCCCGCACGGTGTTTATTGGTACTGAGGATTGACGGACGCACAAACAGGCTGTCTTTCAGCTCCGGCGCAATGCCCGGTCCGCTGTCTTTCAGTTGTACCATCACCTGCCCTTCCTGTTTCCACAGTTTTATTTCGATTACGCCGCCTTCCGGTGTAAAACGAATCGCATTATCCAGCAGATTAGTCAGCACCCGTTCAATCATGCCTAAATCGGCATTCACCAGCGGAATACCCGGCGTGATATCCGCCAGTAATTTTTGCCCGCGCGTTTCGGTCGCCAGTTCAAATTTCTGGAAAACATCCTGCACCAGCTCACTCAGCGAGAAAGGTTCTTTCTGCGGTTTCACCACGCCATATTCCAGCCGCGCCAGTTCAAATAATTCCTGCGCCAGCCGCCCGACTTTTTTACTTTGCGTCAGGGCAATATTCAGATAACGCTGCCGGTCTTCGTTGGTCAGATGTTCAGCTTTCACCGACAACGTTTCCAGATAGCCATGCAGGGAGGTCAGCGGCGTGCGCAGGTCATGAGAAATATTGGCGATAAATTCCCGCCGCTGCTGATCCTGCACCATCAGGCTTTGCCATTGCTGGTCGATACGTTTTGCCAGCGCGACAAACGCCTGTTGTAACTGCGTGACTTCATCGCGGGCGGCACCGGCCGGAGTATCCGTTTTCGCCAGCGCCTGAATTGCGTCCATGCCGCCGGAATCGAGTTGTGCAATCTGCGCCGTGAGTTTACGCACCGGGCGCGTCACCCAACGGAACGCCAGCGCACCCGCCAGCAGGCCAAACAGCGCCACCAGCCCCATAGACCGCAGCGCCAGAGAAATCGCCGACTGATACTGCGCGTCGCTGGTCAGTGCGGTGTATTCATCGCCGAGAAGCACGATATACACATAGCCTTTGGTCACACCGTCTACCTGCAACGGCGCGGCGCTGAATACCTGAGGGGTTTGCGGGTCACGCGGATTGTCGCCATATACCGGCATTTTCGCGCCGTGCAGCAGCGCATTCACCGGTGCTAAATCGATTTTCTGCTGTTGCAAGCGTCCCGGAGGCGCCGCATTGCCGACGATATTGCCGTCTTTGTCGAGCAGATACACCTCAACGCTCGGATTCACCGCCATCAGCTGATCAAACAGCGTATGGACCGCTTTCGGATCCCAGTCGCCCTGGCTGAGCAGCGGATTATTCGCCGCGATCTGCGTCGCCAGATTTGCCGACAGACGCTGGATCACCGACTGGCTGTACTGGTTGCTGGAACGCACCTGCATATAGCCGGAAAGCGCGCAGCAGGCGATCAGCAGCACCATAAACACCAGAGTCAGTCTTTGCGCCAGCGTGAGATTTTTCATGATTTACCCTTGTGACGCCTCAGAAGAGGACACGAATTTATAGCCTTTTCCCCACACGGTCAGAATCCGTTCCGGCTCGGCCGGATTGGTTTCTATCTTGATGCGCAGCCGGTTGATATGGGTGTTCACCGTATGTTCATACCCTTCGTGTTCATAGCCCCAGACCTGATTTAACAGGCTGAGTCGCGAGAATACTTTGCCGGGATTTTTGGCAAAGAAATACAACAGGTCAAACTCGCGGGGCGTCAGCTCGACAGACTGATGATTGAGCATCACGTCACGCGCAATCGGGTCGATCACCAGCCCGGAAAAGCTCAGCGTTCCGGCATCCATTTTCAGATTACGGCTCATCGCTTCCTGCCGCCGGAACAGCGCCTTGACCCGCGCCACCAGTTCCAGCATAGAGAACGGTTTCGCCAGATAATCGTCCGCGCCCAGTTCCAGCCCGAGCACGCGATGTACTTCGCTGGAACGCGCGCTGATAATAATGATCGGCGTATACCGCGTCATATTGCGCGCACGGCGGCAGATTTCCAGACCATCAACGCCCGGCAGCATCAGATCGAGGATCAGCGCGTCCCAGCCGCCCTTCTCCAGATGTGCCACCCCCAGATTGCCGTCGGCGGCGTGGGTAATCTCATAACCTTCATCACGCAGATGCAGGCTGAGCAGTTCTGCGATATCCCCGTCATCTTCAACGATCAGGATCTTCTTCGTCTTATCCATGTGTTATCCCAAAAACGTGGCGTTTCCTAATGGTTTGAGTCTACACAAGCAACCGTCTGCGAGTTATCACATTTTATTTAACTTTGCGTGAGGTCTCGGGGAACAAATCCGCTCAATACTCGCTACATCACAGGGCGGACAGCCGGACTTCATTATGACAATACACACGGAATTACCTCATCAGGCAAAATCCAAACCGGCCACGGTGCACCCTTTGTGGCTGCGGCTGACCCACTGGCTGAATGCGCTGGCGGTGCTGATTATGGTGACCAGCGGCTGGCAGATTTATAACGCATCACCCCTGTTTGATTTTGATTTCCCGCCAGCGATGACACTGGGTGGCTGGCTCGGCGGCGGTATTCAGTGGCATTTCGCCGGTATGTGGTTGTTCGGTTTTAACGGCCTGTTTTATCTGCTGATGAACATTTTTACCGGCCGGATGAAACAGAAATTCTGGCCGCTGACGCCACGCGGCATCTTCAATGATTTGCGGGCTGCCCTGCGTGGCAAGCTGAAACACGACGATTTACGGCACTACAACATGGTGCAACGTGCGGCGTATGTGTTCGTGATGTTCGACGGCATCGTGCTGGTGCTTTCCGGGCTGGTGGTGTGGAAATCGGTGCAATTCCCGCTGCTGCGCGAACTGATGGGCGGCTTTGATACCGCGCGTTATGTACATTTTCTGGCGATGGCTTCACTGGTGGGATTTGTGGTGTTGCATATCGTGATGGTGGCGCTGGTGCCGAAAACCCTGATTGCCATGATCCGCGGGCGTTAAGGAAGACATGATGAAAAACATCGTTAAAAGAACCCTCAGCCAGATTTTCAGTCCTTCCGACAGCGAAGCGATTTTACAGGAAGCGAAAAAACAGATTATCCGCGAACTGGATGCGCCCTCCCGCCGCCTGTTTTTACAACGCGGACTGACACTCGGCGGCGTGGCGATGCTGACCGGTTGCGATATCAGCGATAACGCCAGCGTGGAAAATGCGCTGGGCAAAATCTCCGGTTTCAATGACCGCGTGCAGGGCTGGCTGTTCGGTTCAACACGCCTCGCGCCGGTGTATGCCGAATCGATGATCACCCGTCCGTTTCCGTTTAACGCTTTTTACGCCGAAGACGACGCGCCACAAGTCGACGGCAACGCTTACCGCCTGAAAATCGCCGGTCTGGCACTGGATAAACGCGAATGGTCACTGCCGACGCTGTACAAAATGGCGCAGGTCAGTCAGGTGACGCGACACATTTGTGTCGAAGGCTGGAGCGCGATTGGTAAATGGGGCGGCGTGCCGTTCGGCGATTTTCTGCGCCTGATCGGGGCAGATCTCACGGCGGAATATGTCAGTTTTAAATGCGCCGACGAGTATTACACCAGCATTGATATGGCGACGGCACTGCATCCGCAAACCCTGCTGGCGCTGACCTACGACGGCCAGATTTTGCCGCGACAATACGGCTTCCCGATGAAGCTGAGGATGCCGACCAAACTCGGCTACAAGAATCCGAAACACATCGAAGTGATTGAAATTACCAATAAATTTACCGGTGGCTACTGGGAAGATCAGGGCTACAACTGGTTCGGCGGAAGCTGAACACTCTCCACAACACCCTTTGTACATCAAACCTATAGAGAAGGATTTACCATGAAAAAGTTAACCATAATGATGATGTCTGCTTGCCTGATGATGGGCGCAGTGAGCACCACCTATGCCGCTGACGCAATGGCGAAGAAAGACACCATGGGCCATATGTCAAAAGACTGCATGAAAAAAGACAGCATGAGCAAAGACACTATGGCGAAAGACAGTATGGGCAAAGACTGCATGTCGAAAGATCACATGAAGAAAGACAGCATGTCGAAAGATTCCATGTCCAAAGACGCGATGAAAAAAGAGTCCCCGGGCCAGTAAGCGCCACTAAACCCGGCCATATAGCGAAAACGCCCCCGTCTGTTCAGCGGAGGCGTTTTACTTTCTGTTAAGAGCCAATACCCCGCCCCCTTAACACTTAATTATTTTGTGGCACTGGACGCCAGGCGAATCTGAATATCATTGTCGAGATTATTCACCCAATGGTTGTAACTGCGGTGAATCTCGCCTTTCCCGGCCAGCAGATTGGTGCTGCCGACATAATTAATGGTGTAGCCGCGGGTGTCATAGGTAATACGGATATCTGCTTTGTGTTCACGGTTATTCAGATGACCGTTAATCACGCCCGGTGCGCCATCCGTCATTATCCAGCCACGTTTTTGCCCTGCGTCGATAATAGCGGTTCTGATCTGACTTTCTGAATTATGGGTTGCCAGCGTGGTATGCGGCGTCGTTACCGGCTCGGTACGCGCGCAGCCAGAAAGCGCCATGACACAGACAAGGCCGATAAGTAACTTACTTGTAGATTTCATGTGAACCTTTTGGATTTAAAATTTGGGATAAGAGCTTGAAAAATCAACACAATATACGCCATTTTCCGAAAGGTGTCATGAAACTCGCCGGTTGAGTTTCGTTTTCGCTTTGCGTAGTATATAAAACATATATGATTCGTATACTACCGAGGCAAGCCCATGGGTATCATTAAGATTTCAGAACTGATGCACGAGAATTTGCGTATTGCCAGCATGGCTTATACGCGTTCGATGAACGCACAGGCCGAGCACTGGATGAAGATTGGCATGCTGATGGAAACCCATCCTGATATGACGCACAGCCAGATTTCGCAATTGCTGGTGCAGTGCAGCATGGAATCTGAAGAAAACACCGGAAGTATCCGCACGCTGTTAAACGTGGGTGGCACACACAGGAAGGCAAGCAATGAATAATGGTTTAGACAGCAGGTATTTCGTCAACAATAACCGCATGGTCAAAACGCCGGAAGGCATCGATAAAGCCCGTATCGCCGGTAAACTGGCGGCGCGCGTGTTGCATATGATCACGCCGTACGTAGTGCCAGGCGTTACGACTAACGAACTGGACCGCATCTGCCACGATTTTATCGTCAACGAATTGCAGGCGATCCCGGCCAATATCGGTTATCACGGCTATCAGAAAACCACCTGCACCTCCGTCAACCACGTGATTTGTCACGGCATTCCTTCCGATAAGGCGCTGAAAAAAGGCGATATTGTTAACATCGACGTGGCGCTGATCAAAGACGGCTGGTACGGCGATACCAGCCGTATGTATTACGCCGGTGAACCCGGCATTATGGCGCGCCGTCTGGTGGATACCACCTATGAAGCAATGATGGCCGGTATTGCAGTGGTACGTCCCGGCGCAACGCTCGGCGACGTCGGCCATGCGATTGCCACTGTCGCGAAACGCGAAGGGTTTTCCATTGTGGAAGAGTATTGCGGTCACGGCATCGGCATGGGTTATCACGAAGATCCGCAGGTGCTGCATTATGGCGAGCAAGGTCACGGGCTGGTATTGCAGGAAGGCATGTTATTTACCATCGAGCCGATGCTCAATGCCGGTAAAAAACAAAACAAAGTCCTGCCCGATGGCTGGACCGTGGTGACTAAAGATCATTCGTTGTCCGCACAATGGGAACATATGATTGCGGTGACGAAAGATGGTTATGAAATACTGACCCCGTGGCCGGAAGATAAGTGACAATACCGGGACAGTAAAGCCTCCATCCGGAGGCTTTTTGCTTTCTGAGGTACGGCTAACTGCGCTCGATTTCTTTTGTCGCCCGGTCTAACGCATCGGTGATTTTATACAGTGTCTCCTGTCCGATGGGGCCTTTCGCCAGCCGCAGGTTCAGCGCCATGCGGATATTGTTTATCGCGCGCTGCATTTCAGGAATGCTGCGATTGTTGGATAAAATCGCCAGCGAATGCAGTTTCTCCGTCACTGAGCCGAGCAGTTCTCCCTGTTCAGCCAGCGATTGCGAACCTTCCGGTGTAATCGCATATTGCTTCTTACCGCCCTCTTCCTGGCTGGCCGAAATCAACCCCTGTTCTTCTAAAAAGGTCAGGTTCGGATAAATGATACTGGCGCTCGGCGTGTATTCACCTTTGGATAATTCTTCGATGGCCTTGATCAGCTCATAACCGTGGGCGGGACGCCGCTGCAAAAAATGCAGCATCAGCAGGCGGATATCCCCCGTTTCGAACATTCTTTCGCGGCGGTGTTTATGATTCATCATCGTTATTTATTATGCCAATAGGCCACACAACGCACCAGGTTCGCATCCAATCCACGGGTTTCCACGAAATAATCATTCAGCCCTTTGGCGAATTTCCCTTCACCGGTGACCCAGATGTAGTAATCGCTTTCTGGCAGCGGCAGGCTTTTCAGTTTTTTAACCGCCGCGTCATCTTCCTGATAACCGTTGTGCTCATCGCTGACAATCCATTCAATGTTGAAGTCTTGTTCATCATCTAAATAGCTGACGCAACTCACGTCTTTCACTTTCACCAGCACGGTGATTTTGGCGTCGGACGCCGCCTGTTTCAGCTCACGCAGACGGCGTTTCACCGCCGGAAGACCGGTTTCATCGCAGACATACAACTGCCATTTATAGGTGGTCGGGATGATCAGTGAACCACGTGGCCCGCCGATGATCAGTTTATCGCCCGGCTTCGCATCAGCCGCCCATTCGCTGGCGACACCCCCGTCGTGAATATAGAAATCCAGCGTCAGTTCGTTGGTCTGTGCATCGTAATGCAGCGGCGTGTATTCGCGGTTCAGCGGACGCGGCCCTTCGCCCCACACGATCCCTTCTTCGGTTGCAGCGGGTGGTGTAATGGCATCCCCCGGATTCGCCGGGAAAAACAGTTTGATGTGGTCATCGAAGCCGCGTGACGTAAACCCGCTCAGCTCGTCGCCGTTTAATACAATGCGTTTAAAACAGCCGGAAATCGTTTCACTGCTTTTTACCGTGATATGACGGAAAATCAGTTCATTTTTGACACGAACCGGCAGATTTGCGGCAGGGGTTTCAGTGCGATGTTGTGCCATCACGTTCTCTCTTTTGCGATAAGGTCTACCGAAAGATATATCTTAGTCATGTTTTCCGCAATCCCGGAAAGTGTAAGGAAAAACAAAAAAGCCATCGCGGTGGATGGCTTCGGATTGCAGTGGCCGGAGGAAGAATGGCTAGCGCACGGCGCCGTACAGGAACATCTCGACGGCGTTTTTCACCAGTTGCTTGATCTCGATGACGTCCAGTGGCGCAGGGTCGCTCTGGTACAAACGCATATTGGTTTGCGCCGTCACCAGCGCCAGAAACTGGCGCGCGCGCAAATCGGCATCAGCATTGCCGAGTTGCCCTTTTTGCATCGCCAGCGCTAAAAATGCCGCCAGTGATTCGATGGCTTCACCCGGACCGGCATCGTGAAACAACATACCGATGTCAGAACGCCCGGCTTCAGCAATCACCATCCGGTATACCGCCAGCGCGGTACCGTCGTTGGTCAGCACCAGCAACATTCTTTCACCAAAACGGGTCAGCACCGTTTCCAGCGGCAGATCAGGCAAGGGGGCGGAAAGCCCGTCAACGGCATCGGAAAGATGCCCGGTGGCGTAGGCTTTAACCACCGCCACCAGCAGCGATTCTTTGGAGGGAAAGTAATTGTAAAGTGTGGCTTTTGATCCGCCAAGCCGCCGGGCAAGCTCATTCATCGAAGCACGCTCGTAGCCGCACTCCTGAAATAATTCCGCCGCGGCATCCACAATGGCATCCCTTCTGGCCTCAGTACGTACCTTCATTTTCACTCCTTAACTGTACGGTACAGTTTCTATTTGTACCCACTCTAACCATGCCTTTCCGGCTTGTAAAGCCGCGCCCCCCTGGCCCGTTTCGAAAGACGAATTGCAAAGATTTCGTTAAGAACTACATTTTTTTTATCATTTTGTTGATAACAATTATCAGTATCATTATCATTCTCACGAAGCCGAAATGGGTGCGGATGTTAAATAAACCCATATTTTATAAGGACAATGGCCTTTTCACGGAAGAATTGCATGCAGATGACCAGCGCGTCTGATTTGTCGAAAGGCAGTAAATGCGAGCAGAACTTAAAAAAATTAGTCCAGGACTTATAACAAATGTTCAAATCCTTTACACAGCAGGGTTTGGTGAAAAACGTCATTTTCATGGGGACGATTCTCACCACCACCTTTAACGTAAATGCAGCGGAAGCCGTTAAAGACAATACCGATCTCACAGCAAGCAATACGCAATCTTCTGAAGCCATCAAAAAAAAACCGGCGGTGCGTACCGCGCAGGATCTGGCGCAGAACAATGAAGAAGTCATGACTGTCACCGAAACGATGCCGGATAAAAAACCAGGCTCGAAAACCACCATCACGGCGGCAGAAATGCAGCGAAAAGGCGGTAATGATTTCGGCACTATCATGCGTTATGAGCCGCTGATCACCGCGACCGGCGCGAGTGGCGGCTCCGGCAATGGCAAAAGCGGCTTCGACCGCAGCGGTTATACCGGCTATAACATCCGTGGCCTGGAAAGCAACCGCGTCGGTATTGACGTCGACGGTATTCCGCAGCCAAACGCTACCGGGCGCAGCTACGTCAGCCGTGCGGGCCTGAATACCTTTGGTATTGGCCGCGATTACATCGACCCGTATATTTACGGTCAGGTGGATATTGAATCCGGCGCCACATCAGCCGATCGCGCCAACACCTCCATCGGCGGTGCCGTTTCCTTCCTGCCAAAATCTGCCGACGATTACCTGCGTCCGGGCAAGGAAGTCTATTTCGGTTACCAGTCTGATTATGATTCTTCGGATCGTTCCTGGCACAACGGCATCACCGCTGCCGCCGGTGACGAAACCTGCGGGGCCTGATCGCCATCAGCCGCCGCGACGGCCAGGAAACCAGCAACAACAGCGATACGCTCGATGCGTATCCGGCCAACTGGCACTCTGACGCCATTATGACGTCGGTCATCTGGCAGCCGAATGATGCGCATAAAATCACCGGCACCCTCGATTACTACGAGAAAGTGAACCACACCCATTACGATACCTGGAACAATGCTGGCAGCGCGATTCTGGGTACCGCACAACAGCAAAGTAACACCCGCCGCTGGGGCGCGAGCCTGAAAGATGAATGGACGCCATTCAACGATTACGTGGATGCCATCGTCTCGAAAGTGTATTACCAGTACACTCAGGCACACGACAACACCTATCTGCCAAACGAAAGTAAGCAGATGATGAACGTCTACTCAAACTATGACGTGAACACTTACGGCGCGGAGACCAGCTGGCTAAAAACGCTGGGTCGCCATGAGCTGAGTGCCGGTATCAACGGCCGCGTGTCCAACACTGAACGTCCGTTCCGCGAAAGCCCGGATCAAAGTGCTTTCACGACTATCATGCAGCCGGAAGCTAACAGCCGGACGTATATCCTCGGCGGCTTCCTGCAAGACACCATTAAGTTTGACCTCGACGGCCATAACTTCTCTGTGGTGCCTGCGGTGCGTGTCGCGTATCAGAATACCAAGGCAGAAAACCTGTCAGACTTGTCCAACAGCATTGTTTCTGAAGATCAGGTTTCCACCTTGTACGGTAAAGCCAACTCCGATACACAGGCCCTGCCATCACTGGCCTTCACCTATGACATCACCCCTAAGCTGATGACTTACCTGCAGTACCAGCGCGGTGCCCAGTTCCCGGATGCCAGCCAGCTTTACGGCTCCTGGAACCTCGGTTCTAACTACGCAGGCCGTGGTCAGTACGCGCTGATCGGTAACACTAATCTGAAAACCGAAACCAGCAATAACTTTGAATGGGGCATGAAAGGCGAAGCCACGGAAGGCGTGACCTTCAAGACTTCTCTCTTCTATAACACCTACAAAAACTTCATTGCTAACACCCGCTACACCCGCGCGGGCAGCCCGGGTATGTTCACCAATGTGCCCTCCAATATTTATACGATTTATCAGGCAGAAAACCGCGATGAAGCCTTTATCTACGGTGGCGATCTGAGTACCAAAATTAACTACGGTACCTGGTTCAGCAGCGTTGATGGCCTGAGCACCACCTTCGCACTGGGTTATGCCAAGGGTGAATCGAAATCCAGCTACGATGGCGACAAATATGTTGACCTCGACAGCGTGCCGCCAATGAAGTTTGTGGCTGGCGTGGCATGGGATGCGCCATCCGGCATCTACGGCACCGCCCTGACCGCCACCTTCGTGAAAGGTAAAAAAGCCGAAGCGACCAGCCGCCAGAGCTACACCAATGCCGGGACGCCAATCACGGGTTCCACCACCGAATACATGAATGTGCCGGGCTACGGTATGGTGGATGCAACGGCCTACTGGAAAGTCGCGAAGAACGTGAAACTCAGCGGTGGCGTTTATAACATCACCGACCGCAAATACTGGGATTATCTGAGCAGCCGCACCCTGACCGAAACCACCAATCAGGATGAGTACAACAAAGCGCTGGCTGTGATGCCGGGTCGCAGCTTCCAGTTGGGCGTGAACGTCGATTTCTAACCGATAACGCCCGAACGGACAACATCATAGGCGTCATGTGCAAACATGACGCCTTTTTTACGCCTTGTGACCTTCTCCTCAAAACTAAACCCACCTGTACATTTTCTTGACATGGGAATTTTATTACTCCATAAATGAACCGTACCGTACGGTTTTGAAATAAACCGAAACCGACGTCCCGCGACGATTCTTAAAAAGGTAGGAAAAATGTCTGCATCCGTTCACGGCTATTCTCTGGCGGCTTTGATTTCTTTGGGTTTTCTCACCGGGTGCGCGAGTACCCAGCCTGTGCCCTACACCGGGGTCACCTCTTCTCCACAAATGAAACCTGATACCCGGGACGATTCAGGCCATATCGCATACAGCTACAACACCCCGACGGACTGGAATAAATACAGCCGCGCGATCCTCGATCCGGTGGTGATTTATCAGGGCAAGGATGCCCAGTTTGATGACGTCACGGCGGAGCAAAAACAGCAACTGGCGGCGTACATGCAGCAGCAGTTCGGCAAAAGTGTCGGCGGGCGTTTCCCGCTGACGAACGCTATTACCCCAGGCACCTTACGTATCCGGCTGACGCTCACCGGCGCGCAAACCACCACCGCGTTTCTGGGCACGTTCACCCGCTTTGATCTGATGGGCGGGCCGTACAACATCGTGCAGTCAGTGCGCGGCAAACAGGGTTCATTCACCGGCTCCGTGAGTTATGCGGTGGAAATTTATGACGCCCCCTCCAATCAGCTGCTGAAGGCTTATATCGCGAAGCAATACCCGAACTCGCTGAACATTGGCGCGACCTGGGGTGCGCTGAGTGCGGCCGAAACCGGGCTGGATAAAGGCGCGGAACAGTTGCAGGCACAACTGAAATAAGTGACGGCAGGACACAGGACATCACCATGAAAATCTATCCGCAGCAGGTCGTTTGCAAACATTGCGACAGTCTGTATACCCGAAAACCTGTGCGGTCCGGCGAGGCCGCACATTGCCAGCGTTGCCGTGCCGTACTGTATCGGGGAAGCTGGCTGAGTCTGGAACAATGGTTTGCGCTGACGGTCACCGCCGCGCTGTTTTTCATTATCGCCAATGCCTTCCCGGTGCTGGAAATTCAGTTTCATGGTCAGGTGCAGGCGGCAACGTTGTGGCAAACCGCGATGGCGCTGGCGTACAGCTACGCATCGCCACTGGCCATTCCGCTGGCCATGCTGATCATCGTCTGTCCGTGTCTGCAAATTCTCTTATTGGGTTGGGTGTTATGGCACGCCTGCCGGAAAAAAGCCGCGCCGGGACTCGCTTCTGCGATGCGTTTGCTGGCCGGGCTGGCACCCTGGAGCATGGCGGAAGTGGCGTTGCTGAGCATTCTTATCGCCGCCATCAAACTCTCGGGACTGGTGCAAATCACCCCCGGCCCCGGCACATGGGCGCTGCTCGGGTTGTGCCTGTTATTGCCGGTGATCAACCATCAGGATTTCCACCCGCTGTGGAGCCTCAAAACGCTGAAAGGCCAGCGCGAATGACGCCGGTTCCGCACGCATTAACGCAGGGCATCGTGCGCTGTCATGTCTGCGGACTGGTCTGCGAACAGGTGCCTGGCGTGCGGGCGTTGCCGTGTCCGCGCTGCCATGCGCCGCTGCATCCGCGATTGCCGGACAGCCTCAGCCAGTCATGGGCATTGCTGCTCACCGGGCTGTTGCTGTATCTGCCCGCCAATTTACTGCCGGTGATGTACAACAGTTTTGCCGGTCGCGGCAGTGAAAGCACCATTCTGGGCGGTATTGCCGGGTTCTGGGATGCCGGTGATTACATCATCGCAGCAATCATTTTTACCGCCAGCATTGTCGTGCCGTGTGCTAAGTTCCTGATCCTCGGCGGGCTGCTGATCGCGGTACAACGACGTCCCGCTTCCGGTCAGCTTCGTCGCTCGCGCCTGTTCCGCCTGACGGAACATATCGGTTACTGGTCGATGCTCGATGTGATGGTGGTCGCGATGATCGCAGCGCTGGTGCAGTTCCCCGGCCTCAGCACTGCCGAACCGCGCATCGGTATTGTTTTTTTTGGCGCAGTGGTGATCTTCACCCTGCTGGCTGCCCTGAAGTTAGACCCGCGTTTGCTCTGGGAAAATCAGAATAATGACTGAACACGCTTCACCCCCGCCGGACATTGTCCCGCGCCGTTTTCGCCCCTCGCTGATCTGGCTGGTGCCCGCCATAGCGGCATCAGTGGGTTTGTTTTTGCTGTTACAGGTCTGGGCGGATACCGGCCCGGAAATCTCCATTACTTTTCAGACCGCCAGCGGATTAGAAGCCGGTAAAACCGAAGTGAAATACAAAGACGTCACGGTCGGGCGGGTGAAATCGATTTCGCTCAGCCCCGACAGCCGGCGCGTGCTGGTCACCGTTTCACTGATGAAAAACGCCGAAAATCTGCCCAGGGAGGACACCCGTTTTTGGGTCGTGCGTCCGCGCATCGGCATGGGCGGCGTATCGGGTATCGATACCCTGCTTTCCGGCGCGTATATCAGCCTTGATACCGGCACATCGCAGAAATCCGGCAGTGACTTTCAGGGACTGGAATCGCCCCCGGCGGTGATCAACGGTATGCCCGGCAAACAGTTTGAAGTGGTGGCCGACGATCTGGGTTCACTGGATATCGGTTCGGCGGTGTATTACCGCCGCGTGCCGGTCGGGCGGGTCTCTTCCTATGCGCTGCGCCCTGACGGCAAAGGCGTCAGCCTGAACGTATTTATCGATGCGCCGTATGACCGGTTCGTCACTTCCGCCACCCGTTTCTGGAATGCCAGCGGCGTGGATTTATCACTCGATTCTGAAGGTTTGCAGATCAAAACGCAGACCATGGCGTCGGTGATTGCCGGAGGCATCGCGTTTGCCAATCCACCTGACGACAGCACGGCAAAACCGGCAGCCAGCCACCGCGTATATACGCTGGCAGACGATCAGGCCTCGGCAATGACCCCGCCGGACGGCACGCCGCAGGTGTTGCAGTTGCGCTTCCAGCAGTCGCTGCGCGGCATGAAAACCGGCGCGCCGGTGGAGTTTTCCAGCGTGAAGCTCGGGAAAGTCACGGCGATTGAGCTCGATTACGACCCTGCCGCTTCACGGTTTATCTCGGTGGCGACGATTGAGGTGTATCCGAACCGCTTAGGGCATGTGCAGGAGAAACTGCCGAAACCTGAAAAAGACGGCCAGCAGCAGGCTGCCACGTTCCTGCGCGACATGGTGAAACACGGACTGCGGGCGCAGGCGCGCACCGGCAATCTGCTCACCGGACAGTTGTATATCTCGCTCGATTTTGTGCCTTCGGCGCTGCCGGTGTCTTTTGATATGACTGCGCGTCCGTTGCAGATCCCCACACTCAATGGCGGCTTTGATCACCTGCAGGAACAGCTCGCGACACTGATTGGCAAGTTATCGACAATGCCCATTGAGTCGATTGGCAGCAATCTGGATGCCACACTGGGCAATCTCAATCAGACGCTGATTCAGGTGAACCGTCAGGTTCTGCCACAAACCACGCAAACCCTGCGCCAGTTCGATCAGACGATGGGCAGCGCACAAACCCTGCTGGCAGCGGACTCTCCGCTGTTGCAAACGCTGGCCGAATTCCAGCGGACATTATATTCCCTGCGCACCCTCACCGGCCTGCTCACGCGCCAGCCACAGGCGCTGATCGCCGGCAGAAACAATGAAAATAAGGAGCAACCATGAATGTCCTTCGCGTGATAACCGGGGTTTGCCTCCTGCTGGGGTTAAGCGGTTGCGCCTCTCCTGCGCCTCATTATTACACCCTGATCACACCTGCGGAGAATGCGCCATCTGCGATACCACCGGCTGCATTTGTGCTGCGCGTACAACCGGTGACCGTGCCTGAACAGCTTAATCAGCCGCAACTGGTGATACGTAAAAGTGACGGCGAAATCGTGATATCGGATAGCGCGTTGTGGGCCGCGCCGCTGCCGGAGGAAATACGCAGTGCGCTGTCGGCGCAGCTTGAACGCTCGCTGAATACAACAGACATCCGCGAATTGACACCGCCGCCCGATAAACCGGTTATCACCCTGCGCGTAACCGTGCAGCAACTGGATGCCTGGCCACAACGTCACGCCAGCCTGACAGCCCGCTGGCAACTGCGTTTTGGCGCAGATGAAAAAATGCTGACCTGTCGCTCACAGCATCAGATTGCCGTGACGGGTGGCGTGCCGGAACTTATCACCGCGCAACAGAAACTGATTGCGGCACTGGCCGCCGATGTTTCAGATGCCATAAAAAGCCGCCACTGCCGCTGAAAACCGGACTTTTTCGCAATGCTTACACGGCAAAAATAGGTTTACGGCATCTTTCCGCCGTTTATCTCAAGATCAATCAGTTACCCCTGTTCTGAACTGTTAAGAAGTGTCAGCAACAGGGGCGAACCTGAGAGCACCATCATGATTTAGTCATTATAAAACAACACATTAACACTATCCTTACGTTAGTTTCCCGCTCCGTCACTGTCTTGCCCTGCAAACTTGTAAGATATATCTTGAGGTCGTCGGCAATCAGCGAAGGAGAAAAATCATGAGCGAAACCGAACCTGCTGTACGGCGTAAAAGCAAACTGTTCACCCGTCAGGAACTGGCGCTGTTTGTGTTGCATCTGATCCAGATAAACCCGGTGCATGGCTACGAAATTATCAAAACCATCGAAGGCTATTCTATGGGGGTGTACATCCCCAGCCCCGGCGTGATTTACCCGATCCTGGCGCATATTGTTGACAACGGCTTTGCCACCGCCGCAGAAATAGAAGGCGGGAAAAAACAGTTTTCCATGACACCGGCCGGTTCTGAATATCTGGCGGCAAGAAGAAACGAAATCCGCGCCATAGAAGAAAAAATGAAAAAGCGCGTGATTG
Source organism: Rahnella sp. NRRL B-41462 (assembly GCF_003263525.1). Lineage (NCBI taxonomy): Bacteria > Pseudomonadati > Pseudomonadota > Gammaproteobacteria > Enterobacterales > Yersiniaceae > Rahnella > Rahnella sp. NRRL B-41462. The sequence continues at coordinate 27,147 of NZ_JYDF01000006.1, forward strand.
AAAATAACCCGCCGCCCGCACCTGAAATAATTTACGCCATTGAGAATTTAAAAATCACCGTACGGACGAAAGCCTATAACGGTGAGGTCACGCCGGAAATATATCAGCAGATGGTTAAATACATTAATGAGGTCACGAAGAAAATTCATGATTTATGATTCCTGATTTATAAACAACGGCACATCTTTAAATAATTTTAACGGGATCCTGACTGTTTTATTTCGATAAAACAGCCGGGGCTCCTTTGCCTTTAATTATATTATTTATTATTTACGGACACCAAAATGCCTTTAAGATTCTCCTGCTTATTGATACTTATCGCGCTGAGTGGTTGCGATAATTCACCACCGGCTCAGCCCACTGCCGCGCCCGCTGAAGTGGGCGTCGTCACGCTAAAAGCACAATCGTTCAATCTGGTCAGCGAATTAACCGGCCGGACCACCGCCACACTGACGGCGGATGTGCGGCCGCAGGTCGGCGGTATTATTCAAAAACGTTTATTCACCGAAGGCGACTGGGTTAAAGCCGGTCAGGCGCTGTATCAGATTGATCCGTCGTCGTATAAAGCGACGTACGATCAGGCTGCCGCTGCACTGAAAAGCGCCAAAGCGCTGGTGCTCTCGGATTGCCAGAAAGCCCGCCGTTATGCCGTACTGGTGAAAGAGCAAGGCGTGTCGCAGCAGGATGCGGAAGATGCGCAATCGGCCTGTGCAGAAGACCGCGCCAGCGTGGATGAAAAAGCCGCATCGCTGGAGTCGGCCAAAATCAATCTCGACTGGACGCGGGTCACGTCGCCGATTGCCGGTCGTATCGGCATTTCCTCCGTTACACCGGGCGCGCTGGTCTCTGCCGCGCAGGACACCGCGCTGGCGACGGTGCGAAATCTCGATTCAATGTACGTGGATCTCACCCGTTCCAGCGCCGATTTGCTCAGTCTGCGTAAACGCGCGCTGGCAGCGAACAGCGATGCTTTAAGTGTCACGCTCACCCTTGAAGACGGTTCAACCTACCCCGAAAAAGGTCGTCTGGAACTGACCGAAGTGGCGGTCGATGAAGCCACCGGTTCGGTCACGCTGCGCTCCGTGTTCCCGAATCCGCAACACGTTTTACTGCCGGGGATGTTTATCCGCGCTGACGTGGATGAAGGCGTCGTCGAAAATGCCGTGCTCGCGCCGCAACAAGGTGTGACACGGGATGCCAAAGGCGATGCCACCGCGCTGGTGGTTACCGCCGACAACAAAGTCGAACGACGTCATATCGAAACCGGCGAGGCTACCGGAACCCACTGGCTGATTGTCAAAGGTTTGCAGGCGGGTGATCGCGTGCTGGTGGAAGGCAGTGACAAAGTCACGGTGGGCGATACGGTGAAACCGGTTGAAGTGAATAACGCCGCCACTGCGAAAAGCACAGAAGGAGCCGCCTGATGTTCTCCCGCTTCTTTGTGCGTCGCCCGGTTTTTGCCTGGGTGATTGCGATTTTGATCATGATGGCCGGGATTATGGCGATCCGCACGCTGCCGGTCGCGCAGTATCCGGACGTCGCGCCTCCCTCAGTGAAAATCAAAGCCACCTATTCCGGGGCTAACGCCGAAACGCTGGAGAACAGCGTCACGCAGGTCATCGAACAACAACTGACCGGCCTGGATAATCTGCTGTATTTCAGCTCCAGCAGCAGTTCCGACGGGTCGGTGGATATCACCGTCACCTTCAAACAGGGCACCAATGCCGATACCGCGCAGGTGCAGGTGCAGAACAAAGTCCAGCAGGCGGAATCACGCCTGCCGACGGAAGTACAGGAAGCCGGGGTGACGGTCACCAAGTCGCAGTCCAGTTTCCTGCTGATCATGGCGGTGTACGATAAAACCGACAAAACCAGCAGCTCGGATATCGCCGACTGGCTGGTCAGTAATATGCAGGATCCGCTGGCGCGCGTCAGCGGCGTCGGCAGCTTGCAGGTGTTTGGTGCGGAATATGCCATGCGCATCTGGCTGGATCCCACCAAACTGGCGGCGTATGACCTGATGCCGTCAGATGTGGAAACGGCCATCGAAGCGCAAAACGTGCAAATCTCCGCCGGTAAAATTGGCGGTCTGCCGTCTTCCGCTTCACAACAACTGACCGCCACGGTGCGTGCGCAATCACGTCTGCAAACGCCGGAGCAGTTCCGTAACATCATTGTTAAAGGCAATACCGGCGGCGCGGTGGTGCGCATCAGTGATATCGCCCGCGTCGAAATGGGCAGCGAAGATTACACCGCGTCTTCACAGCTGAACGGTCATCCGGCGGCGGGTATGGCGGTGATGTTATCGCCGGGCGCCAACGCGCTCGATACCGCCACGCTGGTGAAAAACACCATCAGCGAATACCAGCGCAGCATGCCGAAAGGCTATGACGTCGCCTATCCGAAAGACAGCACCGAATTTATTAAAGTGTCGGTGGAAGACGTCATTAAAACGCTGATCGAAGCCATCGTGCTGGTCATCGTGGTGATGTATCTGTTTATGCAGAATCTGCGCGCCACGCTGATCCCCGCGCTGGCGGTGCCGGTGGTACTGCTCGGCACGTTCGGCGTACTGGCGCTGTTCGGCTATTCCATTAACACCCTGACGCTGTTCGCGATGGTGCTGGCCATCGGCCTGCTGGTGGATGACGCTATCGTGGTGGTGGAAAACGTTGAGCGCATCATGCGTGATGAAGGGCTTCCCGCCCGCGAGGCCACCGAGAAGTCGATGGGAGAAATCTCCGGCGCACTGGTGGCGATTGCGCTGGTGCTCTCTGCCGTGTTCCTGCCGATGGCGTTTTTCGGCGGCTCAACCGGCGTGATTTATCGCCAGTTCTCCGTCACCATTATTTCCGCCATGATACTTTCCGTGGTGGTGGCGCTGACCCTGACACCGGCGCTGTGCGGCGCATTTCTGCGCCATAAACCACAGGCTACCCGTGGTTTCTTCGGTGGCTTCAACCGTTTGTATTCGCGTACTGAACAACGCTACGAAAATGGCGTGACGCATGTGCAGCGCCGTCCGGTGGTGATGGCGCTGATTTACGGCGCCATGGCCGCACTGATGGGCGTGCTGATGTGGCAACTGCCGACCAGCTTCCTGCCGTCTGAAGATCAGGGCGAAGTCATGGTGCAATACACCCTGCCCGCAGGGGCGACAGCGAACCGTACCGAAGCCGTCAATTCCCGTGTTACAGAGTGGTTCCTCGGCAAAGAGAAAGCCAATACCAACGTCATATTCACCATCACCGGCTTTAACTTCAGCGGCAGCGGTCAGAATGCCGGGATGGCGTTTGTGTCACTGAAGAACTGGGATGAACGTCCGGGTGCCGTAAACACCGCGCAGGCGGTAGCCGGTCGCGCGATGCGGGATCTGGCGGTGATCCGCGACGCAAAGTCATCGCCATGACGCCGCCTTCCGTGGACGGGCTCGGGCAAAGCAACGGTTTCACCTTTGAGCTGATGGCTACCGGCGGCACCAGCCGCGCGGACTTACTCAAACTGCGCACCGAACTGCTGGCCCTGGCCGCCAAAAGTCCGGAACTGCAATCGGTTCGCGCCAATGATTTGCCACAAATGCCACAGTTGCAGGTGGATATCGACAACAACAAAGCCGTGGCGCTCGGGCTGACGCTCAGCGATGTCACTGCCACGCTAAGCAGCGCGTGGGGCGGCACTTACGTCAATGATTTCATTGACCGTGGCCGCGTCAAGGAAGTGTATATCCAGGGCGACAGCGAGTTTCGTTCCAAACCGGCGGATCTGAATAAATGGTTTGTGCGCAGCAGCGACGGTACCAGCATGACGCCGTTCTCCGCGTTCGCCACCACCCACTGGACCTATGGCCCGGAAAGTCTGGCGCGCTATAACGGATCAACTTCCTATGAGATCCAGGGCGAGAACACCGACGGCTACAGTTCCGGCGCGGCGATGGCAAAAATGGAAGCGCTGGCGGATAAATTACCCGCCGGTTCAACCTGGGCATGGAGCGGACTCTCTCTGCAGGAAAAGCTCGCCAGCGGTCAGGCGCTCAGCCTGTATGCCATCTCGATTCTGGTGGTATTCCTGTGTCTCGCCGCACTGTACGAAAGCTGGTCCGTGCCGTTCTCCGTGATCCTGGTGATCCCGCTCGGTCTGCTTGGCGCATCCCTTGCCGCCGAACTGCGTGGCCTGAATAACGACGTTTACTTCCAGGTGGCGCTGCTGACTACCATCGGCCTGTCGTCGAAAAACGCCATCCTGATAGTTGAGTTTGCCGAAGCAGCACTCAAACAAGGCAGCACCCTGACCGCTGCCGCGCTCTCCGCTGCCCGCACCCGTTTACGCCCGATCCTGATGACGTCGCTGGCCTTTATCGCCGGGGTGATGCCGCTGGCAGTCGCGACCGGCGCAGGGGCTAACAGCCGCATCGCCATCGGTACCGGCATTATTGGCGGCACCGTGACCGCCACCTTACTGGCTATTTTCTTTGTTCCGCTGTTCTTCGTGCTGGTGAAAAAAGTCTTCACCGGTCACAAAGACGCGCAGGAGTCAGCATGATTTTTCGTCTGAGTATTATTTCGCTGGCCATGTTGCTGGCAGGCTGTATCTCGCTGGATCCCGATTATCAGCGCCCTGCCGCGCCGGTGCCTGCAGTCTGGCCTGCGCAGGGCGCACAGCCAGCGGCTACCACGGTGCTGAGCGACTGGCAGGGCATCATGGCCGATGCGCGCCTGAATGCCGTGGTGGCCAAAGCGCTGACCAGCAACCGCGATTTGCAGGAAGCGATTGCTGATATTGAAGCCGCCAAAGCGCTGTATGGCGAGCAACGCGCCAGCCTGTTCCCGACGCTGGATGCTGAGCTTTCACAAACCCGCAGCCGGACGCAGGATGCAGGCGTCAGCAGCAGCGCCACCGCCGACGGTGCGGTCAGCAGTTTTGAAATCGACCTGTTTGGCCGTAACCGCAGCCTGAGCACAGCGGCAAAAGAAACCTGGCTGGCGAGTGAATCGACCGCGCAGAACACCCGTCTGACGCTGATTTCAGAAACCAGCACCGCGTGGATCACGCTGGCGGCGGACAACAGCAATCTGAAGCTGGCGCAGGACACCCTGAAAAGCGCGGCGGATTCGCTGAGCATTACGCAACGGCGGCAACAGGAAGGCGTCGCCTCGGGGCCGGACGTCAGCTCTTCGATGGCGATTTATCAGCAGGCACGCGCCAGTGTCGCCAGCTACCAGACGCTGGTCGCGCAGGACATCAACGCCCTGAATCTGCTGGCGGGCGACACCGTGGCGCAAAATCTGTTGCCGGGTACGCTGGAAAGCCTGGCACCGCAGGCCATCAAACTGGTGCCCGCCGGGATTTCGTCGTCGGTATTACTGCGCCGCCCGGACGTGCTGGAAGCGGAACATAATCTGAAAAGTGCCAATGCGGATATCGGCGCAGCGCGGGCGAATTTCTTCCCGACGCTCTCGCTGACTGCAAGCGCAGGCGTCGGCAGCAGTTCGCTGTCGAACCTGTTCAGCCACGGCAGCAATGTGTGGTCGTTCGCGCCCAGCCTGAGCCTGCCTCTGTTTACCGGCGGCAGTAATACCGCGCAGTTGCGCTACGCTGAAGCGGAGAAAAAGGGGCTGATTGCCGCGTATGAAAAAGCCATCCAGAGCGCCTTTAAAGATGTGGCGGACGCCCTCGCCCGCCGTGCCACGCTCAGTGAACAGATGGATGCCCAGCAGCAATATGTTGCGGCCGCACAGCGCAGTTATGATTTGGCGCGCCGCAGTTATGAAACCGGTGCGGGCGATTATCTGACGGTGCTTACCGATCAGCGTTCACTGTGGTCGGCGCAGACCGACCTGATTGCCCTGCAACAGACTGATTTTGAAAACCGTATCACCCTGTGGCAGACGCTGGGCGGCGGCGTGAAATAGCACACTATGGCAGGAGGGCACTTGCAGCTTGATATGTCGCCCCAATATAGCGCTACACTATAAGGCTGCAATGTCACCTGCCAGGAGCAATGATAATGAACAGAGAACTGAATGATTTTGAACGTTTTGTCATCGAAAACAAAGGGACAGAGCGCCCGAATACCGGTGAGTATAACGACCACTTTTCACCGGGCCGTTACGTCTGTAAAAGATGTTCTGCGCCGCTGTATTCCTCAGAACACAAATTCGAATCCCATTGCGGCTGGCCCGCTTTCGACGATGAAATTCCGGGTGCGGTAGAACGTGTACCGGATGCCGATGGCCGCAGAACAGAAATTGTGTGTGCCAACTGCAAGGCACATCTGGGGCATGTCTTTGAGGGGGAATATTTAACCGAGAAGAATCTGCGCCATTGTGTCAATTCCGTTTCAATGATTTTTGAAAGTGCCGATGCGCAAGGGAATTACCACAAAGCAGAATAATCGCTTATTTCTGCTGTGATAAACGAATAAAAAGAAGGGCCGCACAGGGGCAGCCCTTAAAAGGAAGAACTCCAACAATATTATAATGGCATGATGTTTTACCCTAAGGGTTGCTCAATAAACATCATGCCGGCATTATAATTGAATCAGATTTATTTTCTATTCTCATTGCGTCTGTAAAAAGTAATAACTTTGTAAGACAGCGTTATTATTACCACGTCTTACCGATATTAAACTGGAATTGCTCCGCACTGTCCCCTTCATATTTCACCAGCGGCTGCGCATAAGAGAACACCAGCGGGCCGAGCGGGGATTGCCATTGCAACGCAATACCACTGGAAACACGAATATGTGTCGGGTCGCTGTAATCCGGAATACCCGCGGCTTCGGTCGCTGAGGTATTTTCCATCTCGTATCCCACACCGTACCGGAGTCGACAAATAATGAGGTGCGCACTGAACTGGCGTATTTCTCGCTGATGAACGGCGTCGGCACATACAGTTCCGCGCTGGCAATCGCCATCGCATTACCGCCCACCGCATCAGTCGATTTGGTCACCGGACAGGTGGAATACGAGCTGTCCGCGCTGCTGCATTTGTAATATGCCGCTTTCGGCCCGATGGTGTTGGAGGAGAAACCGCGAACCGAGCTGGAGCCACCTGCATAGAAGTTGTCGTAGAACGGGACTTCGTTGCTGCCAATGCCTGCCGCGTAACCGGCTTTGGCGCGGCCCATTAATACCCAGTCCGATTTGTCGCTCAGCGGAATGTAATGGTTGGCATCAAAGGTGATTTTGTAGTAGCTATCGTCCGAGCCAGGCGTGGTCACTTTTGCCGCCAGGCTGGCGCGCGTGCCGGATGACGGGAAGAAGCCACGGTTAAGATCGTTATACGCCCAGCCGACACTGGCGAAGAAGTCATTGGTGCTCAGTTGTGCATCGCTGTTGGTGGACGTCGTTACCAGCCCCGGATGTACGCCGCTGGCATTGAGATAGCGCCAGACCGCGACCTGCGGTTCCATATCACTCAGCGTACTGTGAACATAATCCAGCCCCAGATTCAGCGTATTGTTTTCGCTGACCGGCAGGCCAAGATTCACGCCTGTGCCGTAACTTTGCAGATTATACGCCGCCAGATCGTTATCTTCCGCGTCGTAATGGTTGTAGAACACTTTGCCGCCAAGGCTGATGCCATCAACGGTGTAATACGGGTTAGTGGCCGAGACTTCGACATAGGTCTGATAGGAGTTGCGCGTGCCGCTGAAACTGACCGTATTACCGCTGCCCAGCCAGTTGTCCTGCGTTACGCCCAACTGATAACTGATGCCGCTGTCGGTGCCATAACCCAGGCCCACGTTGAATGTGCCGGTGTTACGCTCTTTAACTTTATACACCACATCAACCTGATCCGCTGAACCGGGCACCGGCTGGGTATCCACATCAACCGACTCGAAATAGCCGGTACGGTTGAGGCGATCTTTGCCCTTCTGCACCAGATCATTGCCCAGCCACGCGCCCTCCATCTGGCGCATTTCGCGCCGCAGCACTTCATCTTTCGAGGTGTCATTGCCTTCAAAACGAATGCGGCGCACCGAATAACGGTTGCCGGTATCCACGCTGATATGCAGTTTCACGGTTTTATCCGTTTCATTAATGTCGCTTTGCGTCGTGACATGCGGATAGGCATAGCCGTAGCGGCCCAGCAGATTTTTGATGTCACCTTCCACTTTGGTGACTTTCGCGCCGTTATACAATTCACCGGCAGGAATGGTGGCGAGCGATTCAATTTCGGAAGAATGTCCGGCCATGTCGCCGGTCACCACTACGCCGGACACGGTATATTGCGCACCCTCAGTAATATTGACGGTAATATAAATCCCTTTCTTATCCGGCGTTAAACTGACCTGGGTGGAATCAATATTAAAACGGGCATAACCGCGGTCGAGATAAAAACTGCGAAGTGTTTCTAAATCACCTGACAGTTTTTGTTTTTCATATTTTTTATCGCCAATCACATTCCACCACGGCACCTCATCGCGTAGCTGGAAATGGGCGATTAAATCGTCACTGGTAAAAGCTTTATTACCCACAATATTAATTTGTTGAATTTTTGCCGACACGCCTTCGGTAAAGACCAGTTTCACGTCCACGCGGTTACGCGGCAACGGCGTCACCACCGCGTTTACACTCGCGCTGTATTTGCCGACGCTGTAATAAAAATCTTCCAGTCCCTTTTCAATCGACGAAATGGTGGTGCGATCCAGCGCGTCCCCGACGCGGATCCCTGAGGCTTCCAGGTTCTGCTGCAACATCTCGTCCTTTATGGCTTTGTTGCCCGAGAACGTAATGCTGGCAATCGTTGGCCGCTCTTTCACCTGAACAATCAGCGTGTTGCCATCTTCAAGCACCTTCACATCGTCAAAATTGCCGGTCGCAAACAAGGCACGGATCGTCTGGCTGATATCGTCATCGGATACCGTATCGCCCACGCGCACGGGGATGCTCAGCAAGGCTGCGCCGACGGTGACCCGCTGCAATCCTTCGACGTGAATGTCTTTTACGACAAACCCGCCGGCAGCAAAAACCGGGGCACTGCTGAACAGCAGCGACGCTAAGAGTAATTTTTTCATTGTCATGTGATCCGTGCTCGCCGTTTTTCAACTAACAAAAATTCCTGTTAACAAAATATTTTGCTATCAGAAGAAATAACCTCGCTAACAGACTGTGGGATATATAGGAGGTTCAGCGGCAAACATTTGATTTTCGTAAAACATGACGTTGGATTACAGATTACTTACATTATTTTCGTCGGGTGAACAGTTGCGGTCCGGGCAACATCGTCGGGCGCGGTTACCCCTGAGAGGAGAACGCTTTTAAGGTAACGCTGTCGGGTAATGCAGTCATTGCGCCTCTGGCGGTGGTGGCAAGAGCACCGCATGCCAGTGCCTGATGAATGATCTGTTGCCAGACACTCTCCGAGGTCAGCGGCCAGTGTTGCGCCAGCCCGGCCAGTAATCCGGCGACAAAAGCATCTCCGGCGCCGGTGGTATCCAACGCTTTCACTTCGGGGCCGGATAGTGCTTCACGACTGGCATTATTTTTCCGGTAAACCGAAACCCCCAGTTTTCCCTGCGTGACCAGCAGCAGCTCGGGATTATAGCGGTCACACAGACGCAGCATCCCCTCCGACAGCAACGCTTCGCCCGTCAGAAATTCCAGCTCATCCTCTGAGACTTTAATCACATCAGCCAGCGACAAGGCGCGGGCAAGATTTTCACGCAGTTGTCCCTCATCAGACCACAAGTCATGCCTGATATTGGGATCAAAACAGACATAACCGCCTGCCGCTTTCATCTTCGCCATTGCCAGAAAGGCGGAGGAACGTGAAGGTTCCGCAGATAACGCGATTGAGCATAAATGTAAAAAATCCCCGGGATGGAAAGCCGGAATGTCGGTGGCCTGGAGGAATAAATCCGCACCCGGACGCACCATAAACGTGAAAGAGCGTTCGCCGTCAGCATCGTTTTCCACCACCACGGTGGAGGTACGGTGATGAGGGTCAAGGTACATACAGTCAATGTTCACCCCCTCATCCGCGAGGGTTTTCATCAGGAACTTCCCGAAAGGGTCATCGCCCACGCGTCCGATAAATGCGCTGTCTCCCCCGAGGCGGCGGATCCCGACGGCAACATTCGCCGGTGCCCCGCCCGGGCATTTTAATAAGCGGTCATCCTCTTCAGCGATCAGATCCACCACGGCGTCACCCAAAACCCAAACCCGGTTATTCATCTTCATTCCTTTTTTAAATCCTGATAAATCGTCTGTCGATAAAATAGAAGAACCGGTTTAGCTAATCAAGAGCAAATGAATTTTCAGGACGAGAGATGGAATTGCCAGCAAGATCACAAATCCAGCACAAGTCTGCCGAACTTCGTTGCGTAAATACATAACGGGTGTTTATTGTGCTCAGGAAAACCAGTTTAGCAATTTAGCAAAATGGTTTTCCCATAATAATTAAACTTCCTCTGAAGGGATAAAAATGATGATGAAACCTCGCTATCTTGCTGTTGCTATTGGACTTATTCTTTCTTCTGCGGCCCAGGGTGCCGATATCTCCGCCAGTGCGATTGAAGCGCGCTTTGCGGCGATGGAAAAACGACTACAACTCGCCGAAAGCCGCGCCGCTAAGGCAGAAGCCCGTGCTACGCAGGCAGAACAGCAGGTTAAGCAACTCGAAACTCGCACCGCCAGCAACGAACAGCAAACCCGTCAGGTGGCGAAGACGGCTGAAATCACCCAGCAGCAAACTGCCGATGTGGCTAAACGCACTGAAACGTTAGCCGCTGATAACAATAAAAACAGCAGTGATAACAGCGGGTTTAAATTCACGGGATATGCCCGTTCCGGCGTGATCATGAATGACTCGGCGACCTCCACGGAAAGCGGCCCGTACGTGACGCCTGCCGGACAAACAGGCGGTGCAGTCGGGCGTCTTGGCAATGAAAACAACACCTACGTTGAGCTGAATCTGGAGCATAACCAGACAATGGCCAGCGGCGCGACTTCCCGCTACAAAGTCATGCTGGCTGACGGTCAGCGCAGCTACAACGACTGGACCGGCGCGACCAGCGATTTAAATATCCGTCAGGCCTTTGTTGAACTCGGCTCGCTGCCGACGTTCACCGGTCCGTGGAAAGATTCCACGCTGTGGGCGGGTAAACGCTTTGACCGCGATAATTTCGACATTCACTGGCTCGATTCCGACATCATCTTCCTGGCGGGGACCGGCGGCGGGATCTATGACGTCAAATGGGGAGATAACCTGAAAAGTAACTTCTCGCTTTACGGAAGAAACTTTGACGATCTTGAAGACGATAACAACGATGATACCCGCATCGAAAATTACATTGTCACAGCCAACAACTATGCCGGGCCTTTCCAGTGGATGCTGAGCGGGTTGCGTGCCAAAAACAATCAGGATCGCGAAAATACCGGCACAAATGGGATCACTAATGCGGCGGACACCGGCTTCCATACCATGCTGGCGTACCACGGCGACAGTTTCTATGGTCTGCGTGAAGGGTCATCCAAAACCGCGCTGCTTTACGGTCACGGACTGGGGGCGGAGGTGAAAGCACTGGGCTCTGATGGACATCTGACTGACGATGCCAGTACGCTGCGTCTGGCAACCTACGGCATCACACCGATCAGCAAAAACTGGAGTATTGCTCCGGCTGTTCTGGCTCAGCAGAGCAAAGACCGTTATGTCTCCGGCGATGACTATAAATGGCTGACCTTCAACACCCGGCTGATTCAGCAAATTACCGAGAACTTCGAGCTGGCGTATGAAGGCAGCTATCAGTATATGGATCTCAATCCGCAGGGTTACAGCGATTACAACAAAGTGAAAGGCGGTTTCTACAAACTGACCTTCGCACCGACCTTCAAAGTGGGCGATATCAGCAACATGCTGAGCCGCCCTGAAATCCGCTTCTTTGCCACCTACATGGACTGGAGCAAAGAACTCGACAGTTATTCCTCCAGTGATTCATTTGGTACTGATGGCTTTACAGCGGGCGGACAGTGGAATTTCGGCATCCAGATGGAAACCTGGTTCTAAACGGCAGGGTTTGATTTAAAAAAAAAAAGCACCCGGTCTGACCGGGTGTTAACGGTAATGACAAATTAAGGGATTCTATGAACATCAATGCAATCGCGACTGAGCTGCTTCCGCTGTTGGGTGGGAAGGACAATATTGCCAGCGCGGCACACTGCGCCACCCGTCTGCGCCTGGTGCTGGCAGACGACAGTCTGATCAACAAAAGTGCTATCGAAAAAGTGGAAGGCGTAAAAGGCTGTTTCAGCAACGCCGGACAGATTCAGATCATTTTTGGTACGGGACTGGTGAACAAGGTGTACGCCGAGTTTATTAAAGTGGCCGGTATCAGCGAATCGAGCAAATCCGAAGCCGCCGATATTGCGGCGCGAAAACTCAATCCCTTCCAGCGACTCGCGCGCGTGCTGTCGAATATCTTTGTGCCGATTATTCCGGCGATTGTCGCATCCGGCCTGCTGATGGGGCTGCTCGGCATGGTGAAAACCTACGGCTGGGCCAACCCTGAGAGCGCGATTTTTATCATGCTCGATATGTTCAGCTCGGCGGCATTTATCATTCTGCCGATCCTGATTGGTTTCACTGCCGCGCGCGAATTTGGCGGTAATCCGTTCCTGGGTGCAACACTGGGCGGCATTCTGACTCACCCGGCACTGACTAACGCCTGGGGCGTTGCCAGTGGTTTCCATACCATGAATTTCTTTGGTATTGAAATTGCGATGATCGGTTATCAGGGCACGGTATTCCCGGTTTTGCTGGCGGTCTGGTTTATGAGCTTCATCGAAAAACGCCTGCGCAAAGTGATCCCTGATGCACTGGATCTGATCCTGACGCCTTTCCTGACGGTCATCATTTCCGGTTTTATCGCTTTCCTGATCATCGGCCCTGCGGGTCGTGCGCTCGGGGACGGTATCTCCTTTATTCTCAGCACGTTAATTACCCATGCCGGTTGGGTGGCAGGTCTGGTGTTTGGCGGATTGTATTCGGTTATCGTGATCACCGGTATTCACCACAGCTTCCATGCGATTGAGGCCGGTTTGCTGGGGAACCCGAATATCGGGGTGAATTTCCTGCTGCCTATCTGGTCGATGGCGAATGTTGCACAGGGAGGAGCCTGTCTCGCGGTCTATTTCAAAACGCGTGATGCGAAAATTAAAGCCATTGCCGTGCCTTCAGCATTCTCCGCGATGTTGGGCATAACGGAAGCGGCAATTTTTGGTATCAACCTGCGCTTCATGAAACCGTTTCTCGCCGCTCTGGTCGGCGGTGCGCTCGGCGGCGCCTGGGTGGTTGCGATGCACGTCAATATGACGGCGGTTGGCCTGACCGGTATTCCGGGGCTGGCCATCGTCCAGTCCAGTTCGATTCTCAGCTACCTGATTGGTCTGGTGATTGCCTTCGGCAGCGCATTCCTGTTGTCATTGCTGCTGAAATACAACACGGAGAGTGAAAAATGACAGAAGTCAGTTTGCTGAAAAAAGCGCTGCGCAGTGTGGTGGCCGGTCAGGTCAGAGCGGCGGCAGATCCTTATCGACCCGGCTGGCATCTCGCGCCGCCGGTCGGGCTGCTCAATGACCCTAATGGCTTTATCCAGCATAACGGTCGATTCCATTTGTTCTATCAATGGAACCCGCTGGCCTGCGCGCACGGTGCCAAGTTCTGGGGGCACTGGAGTTCAGCAGATTTACTTCACTGGCAGCATGAACCACTGGCGCTGGCGCCGTCAGAAGAATACGAAACCCACGGCTGTTATTCCGGCTCAGCCGTAACAGACAACGGCCAACTGACGCTGATTTACACCGGCAACGTGAAATATCCCGATGGCAGCCGCACGGCGTTTCAGTGTCTGGCGCGCGAAAATGCTGAGGGTGAGTTTGATAAAACCGGGCCGGTATTCAACCTGCCGCAAGGCTATACCGGACATGTGCGTGATCCGAAAGTCTGGTGGCATGACAAACACTGGTACATGGTGCTGGGCGCTCAGGATCTCAGCCTTCAGGGCAAAGTGTTATTGCTGCGATCTGACGATTTATCCGCGTGGGATCTGCTCGGCGAAATTGCCGGTTCAGGTTTACACGGGCTGGGGGAGTTCGGTTACATGTGGGAGTGCCCGGACTTATTCCGGCTGGCCGAAAACGACATTCTGATTTGCTGCCCGCAAGGTTTAGCGGCGGAATCTGACCGTTATCTGAATACCTTCCAGTCGGGTTATTTTGTCGGACAACTGGATTACGCCAATGCCACGTTTACGCACGGCGATTTCGCTGAGCTGGATCTGGGGTTCGAATTTTATGCACCGCAAACCACGCAAACGGATGACGGGCGACGCCTGCTGATTGGGTGGATGGGGATCCCGGACGGCGATGAATTTTTCCAGCCAACGATACAAAACGGCTGGCTGCATACCCTGACCTGCCCGCGCGAACTGACACTGGTCGCGGGAAAAATCATCCAGAAACCGGTCCGTGAACTGCAACAACTTCGTCGTGACGAGCAGACATGGCAAGGGATTGCGGACTATTGCCTGCCTCTGGACATCACCCACGCCGAGACAGAGATTGTCACTGAGCACCCCTTCATCGCCGATTTTGGTGGTGATATGACCCTCAGCTTCGACGGAGAATGGCTGCGTTTAAGCCGTAAAAACCGGCGTACGGGTGAGCCTGAACATCGTGTCTGGCAGGGTCAGTTACGTAAGCTGACGGTGTTAAGCGATGCATCGAGCCTTGAAATTTTCATTAATGACGGAGAAGCGGTGATGTCCGCACGCTATTTCCCTGTTTTACCAGCACAATTGAACTTGCAGGGTTCTCATCAGATTACGCTGCGCCACTGGTCGTTGGCGGAATGCGTGATAGAATAAATGTCTTTCCGGACAACAGAATATGGCGCAGTGAAAAAGACCAAACGCATCACTATCAGTGGCATAGCCGAACTGGCTGGCGTATCGAAATCGACTGCCAGCCAGGTACTCAACGGGCACAGCAAGAAGTTTCGTATCTCCGATCCTACCCGGGATCGGGTGCTCGCCGTGGCGGCTGAACATCATTATCAGCCGAGCATTCACGCCCGCTCGCTGAATGTCAGCCGCAGTTTCACCCTGGGGCTGGTGGTGCCGGAAATGACCAACTACGGTTTTGCTGCCTGTTCTAACGAACTTGAAACACTGTGTCGTGAGAACGGCATGCAGCTGCTGATTGCCTGTACGGATGAAAATACCAGCCAGGAAACCATGGTGGTCAATAATCTCATCCAGCGTCAGGTCGATGGCCTGATTGTGGCGTCCAGCATGCTCAGCGATGCGGAATACGTAAAAATCAGCCAGCAAGTCCCCGTCGTTTTGTTTGACCGTCATATGCAGGACACGCAGCTCCCTATTGTTGTCTGTGAAGCCATCGAATCTTCAGCAGAACTGGTTTCGCGGATAGCGAAAATTCAGCGGGACGAGTTTTATTTTATCGGCGGCCAGCCGCGAATTTCTCCGACCCGCGATCGCCTCGCAGGCTATCAGCTTGGCCTGCAGCGGGCAGGTGTCAGTCTCGACCCCGACTGGATTGTGTACGGCAACTACCACCCGAGCTCCGGCTACGAAATGTTTGCGCAGCTGTGTGCCCGGCTTGGGCGTCCACCCAAAGCGCTTTTCGTGGCCTCCTGCGGTTTGATGGAAGGGGTTCTGCGCTATATGAGCCAGCATCAATTGCTTGAGAGTGATATCCATCTTTGCAGTTTTGACGATCACTATCTTTACGACTCGCTGTCCGTGAAAATTGATACCGTCGCTCAGGACTGCGGGGAGCTGGCCATGCACTGCTTCAGCATGATCAGTGATCTGATGAATGAACACCCCATCGCACAGCCACAATGCTTTTTAACCCCTAAATTGCACTGGCGTTCCCCGCACTTCTCGCAGATCAAATAGATATTCAATGTCGTCACATGAGGATGATGAGAGATGTTAATTCATCTCGCATCATCTGATTGTTCCTGCCAGCTTTGCTTCATCATGTCCCGGCTACGACAGCGGCGAACTCATCATTTCGCTGCCTGAAAGGGTGCTGCACACAGTTGCACCGGCAAATAGCACAGAGAAAATCACAAAACCTTTTGCATTAAATTGACACATTTTGTTATGTTATCACATATCAAAACAGTCGCAGCGATGAACAGGTTTAGGGAATGACATACAACAGGACGCAAAATACTGAACCGGTTCTCGCGGTGGAAGGGCTGACAGTGCGGCTCGCAGGTGAAGAACGCGTCAGCGGACTGAGTTTCAGCGTCAGTGCGGGCGAACGGGTTTGTCTGCTTGGTGCTTCCGGCTCCGGTAAATCACTGACTGCCAAAGCCATCACCGGCACGCTGCCTGCGGGCGCGATACACGGCGGCAGCATTCGGGTGAATAGCGTCGAAGTGCGCGGCAGACATCCGGTTTCACGTTGTGCTGCCAGCCGCGTCGCCACGGTTTTTCAGGATTCTTCCACCGCACTGAACCCGCTGATGACGCTCGGAAAACAGCTACGTCTCGCCCTGCCCGCCGCCAGCGAAGACGAAATCTGCACGATGCTGGATGCCGTCGGGCTGGGCGATATTGCACAATTTTCCACCCGTTATCCGGCGGAGCTTTCCGGCGGCCAGCGCCAGCGTTTGTGCCTGGCGCTGGCGATGCAATCCTCTTCTTCGCTGCTGGTGGCGGATGAACCGACCACCGCGCTCGACGTGCTGACCCAGCAACAGGTTTTACAGGTCATGCATAACGCCTGCACCCGCCCGCAATCACCCCGGGCGCTGCTGTTTATCACCCATGATATTGCCGTCGCCGCGCAGCTATGCGAGCGCGCACTGGTGATGGAAAACGGCGTGCTGGTGGAATCTGCCGGTATGGCGCAGTTACTCCGTCATCCGCAACATCCTTATTCCAGAAAACTGGTTCACGCTGCAAGACAGGCCGCCGCGCTGCATCAGAATGCCGCGTCGCTGCGCGGGGTTGCCGTCTGATGGAATCTTCACTGCATCTGTTCACCGAACCGTTTCTGCATCTGCATAACGTCAGCCGCCATTTCGCCCTGCCGCGTTCCGGCTGGCGCAGGCAGCACGCTGCGCTTTTTGAGCATCTGTCGCTGCGTATCGGCCACCACGAAACGCTCGGGCTGGTCGGCGCGTCCGGCTGCGGAAAATCCTCCCTGCTGAAAATCTTGCTGGCGCTTGAATCTCCCGACAGCGGTGAAGTATATTGCGCCGGTGTTAAAATTCGCCCCGGCTCTGCGCGGTCTCTGCGCGCATACCGGCAGCGCGTGCAGTACATTCCGCAGGATCCGGCCGGTTCGCTGCCACCGGCTCAGACCGTTTATCAGATTATTGCCGAACCGCTGAAACGCCTCGGGTTTAGCGGCAATATCCGTCTGCGCGTGACTGACGTGATGGCGCAGGTCTGCCTGAGCGAAACGTTGATAGGGCGGACGGCAGCCGGACTCTCCGGCGGGCAGGCGCAGCGGCTGGCGATTGCCCGTGCGCTGGCGATCCGCCCGCAATTTCTGGTGGCCGACGAGCCGGTGAGCGGGCTGGATCTTCCCCTGCGCGGGCAGATCAAACAACTGCTGCAACAGGTGACGCAGCAAAATGGCATGGGCCTGCTGATGGTCACGCACGATATCTCGATGGTGGCCGGGCTATGCGACCGGTTGCTGGTAATGCACGGCGGCAAAATTGTGGAAGACCGCGCCACACAGGATATTTTGCGCGCCCCGGACCATACGCATACCCGGCAACTGCTGCAGGCCATTCCTCATTTACCTTTGACCGTTAACGGATAACCGGATGCTGACCCGTTCCATTGCCCGCGCTTCTGCGCCAAAACCACCGCTGCTGCTCGCCAGCAATCTGGTATTTAACATTGGCTTTTATGCCGTCGTGCCGTTCCTGGCGATTTTTCTGCGCGACGACTTATTGCTTTCCGGCTGGGCGATCGGGCTGGTGCTGGGTTTGCGGACATTCTCGCAACAGGGCATGTTTTTGCTCGGCGGGGCACTGTCTGACCGCTACGGCGCACGGGTCATCATTCTGCTGGGCTGCGTGGTGCGTATCACCGGTTTTCTGCTGCTCGGGCTTTCCGACACACTGGCACCGGTGATTCTCGGCGCCTGTCTGACCGGCATCGGCGGCGCACTGTTTTCCCCTTCGATCGAAGCGCTGCTGGCACAGGCAGGAACGCACAGCGAGAAAGCCGGAAAACGCAGCCGGGCAGAATGGTTCGCGCTCTCGGCGGTCTGCGCGGAACTGGGTGCAGTGCTGGGGCCATTGCTCGGATCGCTGCTGTCCGGTTACGGTTTTCAGCCGGTGGCGCTGGCCGGCTCCGGTCTGTTTCTGATTGCGCTGGTGGTGTTGTTTTTCACGCTGCCCGCCACACCGGAACGTGCCGCTGAACTGAAAATTGTGCCGTGGTGGCAGACCTTCCGTCAGCCGCGTTTTGTGGCCTTTATTATTGCCTACAGCGCTTATCTGTTCAGCTACAACCAGTTGTATCTGGCGCTGCCGGTGGAGCTGCGCCGTTCGGGCGGCAGCGAGCAGGACCTCGGGCCGCTGTTCGTGCTGGCCTCGGTTCTGGTGATCGTTCTGCAAATGCCGCTGGCGCGTTTTTCCCGCCGGATAGGCGCGGCGCGGATTTTACCTGCGGGCTTCGGATTGCTGTCTTCCGCGTTTATCGCCGTGGCGCTTTTCGCCTGGACAATACCGGCGGAAGGCTGGCTGCGGCTGCTGCCTTCCGTATTACTGATTACCCTGCTGACTGTCGGCCAGATGCTGATTGTGCCGGTCGGGATGGATCTCATTCCGCGCTTTGCCGGGCAACATAATCTCGGTGCGCATTATGGTGCGCTGTCGTCGATGGGCGGCGCTGCGGTGCTCGCGGGCAATTTCCTGCTCGGCGGCCTGCTCGATAACGCCCTGACACCGTCCCCGGGCGCAGTGATTCCGTGGCTGGCGCTGGCCGCCGTTCCCTTTTTAAGCGCGCTGGCGATGTGGCGAATCTGCCGCCAGTTGCCCCCTCCTGCAATCTGACAAGGAACTTCTGATGTCTCTGTTACGTGTAAGCCCGCTGGCCGGGCTGCTTTCTGCTGCCCTTTTACTGACCGGTTGCTTCAGTGAAGCCGATAAAACCCCGGAAAAAAGCGCGGATCAACGCCTGCGGCTGGCGATGTTACAGCCGCCGCGTTCCGGTCTGACGCCGCTCAGCGACGATGCATTTAAACTCTCACGCTGGAGTACAGCAGAGACGCTGGTGACGCTCGATAAGCTCGGCGAAGCGCAACCGGCGCTGGCCATCCGCTGGCAGCAAATCGGTAATAACAGCTGGCGTTTCGCGCTGCGTGCCGGTGTGAAATTCCACGACGGCAGCCCGCTTGATGCCGCCACAGTGGTGAATGCACTGACCGTCGCCGCCCATGCCGCGCCGAAACCGCGCATTCTGGATGGCGTGCAACTGACCGCCGTGGCTGACGGCGCACTGGCGGTGATTGTGACCACCGCACTGCCGGATCCGTTGCTGCCGCAGCGTCTGTCCAGCCCGCAACTGGCGATTCTTTCACAAAAAGCCTACAGCGCCAGCGGCGTGGTCGATCCACGCCATACCGGTTCCGGCCCGTTTGAACTGGTGCAGGTGAATGGCACCAGCAGCGCCCGGCTTGAACGTTTCGCCGGTTACTGGGGCGAAAAGGCCAAAGCCAGCGGCATTGATGTCAGTTTCGTGCCGGACGGCACCGCACGCGGCGCGGCATTACGCAGCGGCACGGCGGATATTGTCGAAGCCATTCCCGTGTCTCAGGCCCCGCTGCTCGATCAGAACTTAATCCACGAGGTGCCGATGCCGCGCACCAACACGCTGTATCTCAATACGCGCCTCGGCGTCATGCAGGATCCGGCGCGGCGTGCCGCCGTTCGCGAGGCGATTAACCGTCAGCAACTGGTGGATAATGTCTACGAAAAACGCGCAGATGTGGCGCAGGGTCTGCTCGGCCCGGCACTCCCCTGGGCAGCACAACTGCGCCAGCCGGTGAGCCATCCGGTAGCTGCCCGTAAACCGGCCGGTGAAACCATCACGTTAGCGACATTCAGTGACCGCGCTGAACTGCCGGAGGTGGCGGTGTATCTTGCGCAACAACTGAAGGCCGCCGGTTTTACCGTGACACAGGTAGTGCGCGAATACTCACAAATCGAATCTGACGCGCTGGCAGGCAAGTTCGATGCCTTTATTTTATCCCGTGCGACGGTGCTGGATTCCGGCGACCCGGTGGCCTATATGTACAGCGATTTTGCCTGCAAAGGGTCGTTTAACATTGCGCAGCTTTGCCGCCCTGACATCGATCAGGCGCTGCAAAAGGCTGCCGTTATTCCGGCTGGCACTGAACGCCGCCAGGCGATCATGCAGGCTGAAAACCTGATCCTCGCCACGGATGCCGCCATTCCAATGTTGCATGAACGGGTGATTCAGGGCGAAGCAGCGGATATTCGTGATGCAGTGCGCGACCCGCGTGAACGCACATTAATCAATGCCGCGACACAACGTGCGGGTCAGGCCGACTGATGAGTGAATCTCTGTATTGCCGCACCTGCATGGCCGTCAGCCGTGTTCGCATGAGCCAGACCGGCGGCGCGTGGATACCGCTGATTTCGCGCCTGCTGACGCTGGCCGCCATCGTGGTATTGATCGGCCTGTTGCCGTGGCTGTCGGGCAGTGATCCGGCACTGACCTTGCTGCGCGCAAAATCCGGTGAGCAGGAAGCCACGGCAGAAACGCTCAATGCGATCCGCCTGACACTGGGGGTTAGATCAGGGGGCATGGGCATGCACTGACGCACTGGCTGGCCGGTTTGTTGCGGGGGTGACGCGGGAATTTCCTGGGGTATCCGGCATGCCGGTTTTAC
>NZ_JYDF01000060.1:0-33884 GCF_003263525.1 Rahnella sp. NRRL B-41462
CTTAAACGATCGGCATTAACCTCAGGCGGGTCGTTTTTTATTGGTTTTTTTCAGCTCAGCCAGCCTGACTGAGCGGGAGCGAGACAAGGCGTCAGGAGACCTGAAAGCGCAGCATATTGAGTATGTGAGCATTTCGGGTCGACGCACCAACGCAGTCGCAGCCCCGCTCAGACTGGCGGAAGCTCCGCTAACGGCCAGCGAGGGCGAACGGTCACACCGAGATCAGGAGTTGCACCGCTTTTCAGCCGCACCATGCCTGCATACGCGATCATCGCACCGTTATCGGTACAGAATTCAGGACGCGCATAAAATACCTGACCGCCACGTTTTGCCATCACCTCAGCCAGTTTGGCGCGTAATGTGCGGTTCGCGCTGACACCACCGGCCATTACCAGCTGTTTAAAACCCGTCTGATCCAGTGCACGTTTGCATTTTATGGCCAGCGTATCCACCACCGCATCTTCAAAAGCGCGGGCAATGTCGGCATGTGTCTGCGGGTCGCTGTCATTGCCACGAATGGTATTCGCTGCGAAAGTTTTGAGGCCGGAGAAACTGAAATCCAGCCCAGGCCGGTCTGTCATCGGGCGCGGGAAGGTAAAACGTCCGGCAACGCCCTGAGAAGCCATTTTCGACAGCAACGGCCCCCCCGGATAATCAAGGCCGAGCAATTTAGCTGTTTTATCAAAGGCTTCACCGGCAGCATCATCAATGGATTCGCCGAGCAAGGTATATTCGCCAATTCCGGTGACGCTGATTAACTGCGTATGTCCGCCGGAAACCAGCAGCGCCACAAACGGGAAATCCGGCGGATTATCTTCCAGCATCGGTGCCAGCAAATGGCCTTCCATGTGATGCACCGGCACGGCAGGCACATCCCACGCAAATGCCAGAGAACGCCCGATGGTTGCGCCCACCAGCAACGCCCCGACCAGACCAGGGCCGGCGGTGTACGCCACGCCATCGATATCCTGAGCAGTCAGCCCGGCTTCTTTCAGCGCAGCCTGAATCAAGGGTACTGTTTTACGTACATGGTCACGCGATGCCAGTTCTGGCACCACACCGCCGTAATCTGCATGCAGTTTTACCTGACTATACAGTTGGTTGGCTAACAAACCGGCTTCGCTGTCATAAACTGCAATTCCGGTTTCATCGCAGGACGTTTCAATACCCAGTACTCGCATCACTCTTTCCATCATGTTTTCGCGCTAACTCGCGGCGCGCAGTTTAGCACACAAGCTTCGGCGGGTGCTGCACCGGAGTGGGAATTCCTCGCTTCGCAGGCCAATTAATGTCGAGCAATTTTGATTGATTGGTATATAATCGCCGCCCGACGCAAAACAAGCGCACAATGTTGCAGAAGGGTTGCAGAAAGCGCCTGTTTCAATTTGCCGTTATGCTTTACAAGACGACGCGAATTGGAGTAAAATTCCGCACCATTTTGAAATGTGCTGGTACAACATCAGCAAACAAACCGATTTTATCGAGGTGAGAGGCACATGCCTGTAATTAAAGTACGTGAAAACGAGCCGTTCGACGTAGCTCTGCGTCGCTTCAAGCGTTCCTGCGAAAAAGCAGGTGTTCTGGCAGAAGTTCGTCGTCGTGAATTCTATGAAAAACCGACTACCGAACGTAAACGCGCTAAAGCATCTGCAGTAAAACGCCACGCCAAGAAACTGGCTCGCGAAAACGCACGCCGCACTCGTCTGTATTAATCTTCGGGGGCAACCCCAAATCGCGTGATTTGCAATATTAAGAACGCGCAGACTGCGTAGTAGCATACGAAGGCCGTGCTTTCCGAAAGGAATGCGCGGCTTGTTCTCGTTTATAGGCTAGTGAGTAAGGGGCTTATGGCTGGGAGAATTCCGCGCGTATTTATCAATGACTTGCTGGCTCGCATCGATATCGTCGATTTGATCGACGCTCGGGTAAAGCTCAAGAAACAGGGTAAAAATTATCACGCGTGCTGCCCTTTCCACCATGAGAAAACACCCTCATTTACCGTAAATGGCGATAAGCAGTTTTATCACTGTTTCGGCTGTGGTGCCCACGGCAACGCCGTCGATTTCCTGATGAACTATGACAGGCTTGAGTTTGTCGAAAGCATTGAGGAACTGGCGACAATGCAGGGTTTGGAAGTGCCGTACGAAGCAGGCACCGGTCCGAGCCAGATGGAGCGTCATCAGCGTCAAAGCCTCTACCAGTTGATGGCACCGCTTAGCGAGTTCTATCAGCAATCACTTAAACAGGCTGCAGGGGCTCCCGCACGGGAATATCTTGCCCGGCGCGGTTTAAGTGAAGACGTCATCAGCCATTTCGCCATTGGTTTCGCCCCACCGGGTTGGGACAACGCATTAAAGCGTTTCGGTAAAAATGCCGATGATAAAGCGTCTCTGATTGATGCCGGTATGTTGGTCACCAATGACAATGGCCGCAGCTATGATCGTTTCCGCGAACGGGTGATGTTTCCTATTCGTGATAAACGTGGCCGCGTAATTGCCTTTGGCGGCAGGGTTCTCGGTGACGGTACGCCGAAATACCTGAACTCACCGGAAACCGAAATTTTCCATAAAGGCCGCCAGTTGTATGGCCTGTATGAAGCACAGTTAAAGCACCCGACGCCAGCGCGTTTGCTGGTGGTTGAAGGGTATATGGATGTCGTCGCACTGGCGCAGTTCGGCATTGATTATGCCGTTGCCTCATTGGGCACGTCCACGACCGCTGATCATATTCAGCTGATGTTCCGCAGCACAGACAACATCGTTTGCTGTTACGACGGTGACCGCGCGGGACGTGAAGCCGCATGGCGCGCACTGGAAACGGCACTGCCGTATCTTAATGATGGCCGCCAGCTGCGTTTTATGTTTTTACCCGACGGCGAAGATCCAGACACGCTGGTGCGTAAAGAAGGCAAAGAAGCGTTCGAACAACGTATGGAACAGGCGATGCCGCTGTCCACTTTCCTGTTTGATTCGCTGTTGCCGCAGGTAGATTTGAGCAGCCCTGACGGGCGGACCAAATTGAGCATGCTGGCATTGCCGCTGATCCGCCAGGTTCCCGGTGAAACGTTACGAATGTATTTGCGTCAGCAGTTAGGGAATAAGCTCGGTATTTTGGATGACAGCCAGCTGGAAAAGCTGATGCCTAAACAGGCAGAAAGTAGCAATGTCTATCAGGCGCCCCAGCTAAAACGCACAACCATGCGTATACTTATAGGGTTACTGGTACAAAATCCACAACTGGCTACACTTATACCCTCACTGCAAGGTTTGGAGCAAGCGAAGCAACCAGGACTGGATCTGTTCAGCGAGTTAGTAACCACTTGCTTAGCCCAGCCGGGGCTGACGACGGGCCAGTTACTGGAACTTTATCGCGACAATAAGTTCTACCAGCAGCTTGAAACTCTGGCGACATGGAACCACATGATCGTAGAGGACATGGTCGAGGAGGAATTTCGCGCCACGTTAGCCAGCCTGTATGACTCGATTTTAGAGCAACGGCTTGAAACTTTGATTGCAAAAGCCAGGACGCATGGCCTGAGTCCGGAGGAACGGACCGAAGTCAGTTCCCTGAATCAGGTGTTAGCGAGAAAGAGTTAACAAGTTAAATAACAAGAACATAAAAAGTAATGCGTCAGGCGTTACTACTAAAAAACGGCTTAAGTGCCGATATAAAGCGGGGCACGGCCCTGCGCAGAGCCGCCCTGGTGGGCCGCGGCACAATAAACGCCCCTAACGTTATTGTTGGCGATGTTACCCGACCGACACCAACCCAAATACTCTGAAGTGTGGATACCGTCTTATGGAGCAAAACCCGCAGTCACAGCTTAAGCTACTTGTCACCCGTGGTAAGGAGCAAGGCTATCTGACCTATGCTGAGGTCAATGACCATCTGCCGGAAGATATCGTCGATTCCGACCAGATCGAAGACATCATCCAGATGATTAACGACATGGGCATCCAGGTACTTGAAGAAGCACCGGACGCCGATGATTTGATGCTGGCCGAAAACCGCCCTGATACCGACGAAGACGCTGCAGAAGCGGCGGCGCAGGTACTTTCCAGCGTTGAATCCGAAATTGGCCGTACCACCGACCCTGTGCGTATGTATATGCGCGAAATGGGTACCGTTGAGTTGCTGACCCGTGAAGGCGAAATCGACATCGCCAAACGTATCGAAGACGGTATCAACCAGGTTCAGTGCTCCGTTGCTGAATATCCTGAAGCTATCACTTATTTGTTAGAGCAATATGACCGTGTAGAAGCTGGCGAAGTCCGCCTGTCTGACTTGATCACAGGTTTTGTTGACCCTAACGCCGAAGAAGAAATCGCACCAACTGCGACTCACGTGGGTTCTGAACTGACCACCGAAGAGCAGGATGATGATGATGAAGACGAAGATGAAGACGACGATGCTGAAGACGACAACAGCATCGACCCGGAACTGGCTCGCCAGAAGTTCACCGAACTGCGTGAACAGCATGAAGCGACGCGTCTGGTCATCAAGAAAAACGGCCGTAGCCACAAGAGCGCAGCAGAAGAAATCCTGAAGCTGTCCGATGTGTTCAAACAATTCCGTTTAGTGCCAAAACAGTTCGATTTCCTGGTTAACAGCATGCGTTCCATGATGGATCGCGTTCGTGCTCAGGAACGTCTGATCATGAAAGTGTGCGTTGAACAGTGCAAAATGCCGAAGAAAAACTTCGTCAATCTGTTCGCCGGTAACGAAACCAGCGATACCTGGTTTGATGCTGCTCTGGCAATGGGTAAACCCTGGTCTGAGAAGCTGAAAGAAGTCACCGAAGACGTACAGCGCGGCCTGATGAAGCTGCGTCAGATCGAAGAAGAAACTGGCCTGACTATCGAACAGGTAAAAGACATCAACCGTCGCATGTCTATCGGCGAAGCGAAAGCCCGTCGCGCGAAGAAAGAGATGGTTGAAGCAAACTTACGTCTGGTTATTTCGATCGCGAAGAAATACACCAACCGTGGTCTGCAGTTCCTTGACCTGATCCAGGAAGGTAACATCGGCCTGATGAAAGCCGTTGATAAGTTTGAATATCGCCGTGGTTATAAGTTCTCAACTTATGCGACCTGGTGGATCCGTCAGGCTATCACCCGCTCCATCGCCGACCAGGCGCGTACCATCCGTATCCCGGTGCATATGATTGAGACGATCAACAAACTCAACCGTATCTCCCGTCAGATGCTGCAAGAGATGGGCCGCGAGCCGACGCCGGAAGAACTGGCTGAACGTATGCTGATGCCGGAAGACAAAATCCGCAAAGTGCTGAAAATTGCGAAAGAGCCAATCTCCATGGAAACGCCAATCGGCGACGATGAAGATTCGCATCTGGGTGATTTCATCGAGGATACCACCCTCGAGCTGCCACTGGATTCTGCAACGTCTGAAAGCCTGCGTTCTGCAACACATGACGTTCTGGCTGGCCTGACCGCACGTGAAGCGAAAGTTCTGCGTATGCGTTTCGGTATCGATATGAACACTGACCACACGCTGGAAGAAGTGGGCAAACAGTTCGACGTTACCCGTGAACGTATCCGTCAGATCGAAGCGAAAGCGTTGCGTAAACTGCGCCACCCAAGCCGCTCCGAAGTGCTGCGCAGCTTCCTGGACGATTAATCGTCCTCTGGTTGTCAGTCACGAACAGAAAAGCCCCGGCAGAAATGCCGGGGCTTTTTATTACTGGTTTTCTAAACTGACATTCACCCAGGCAGTATTATCCGGTAATGGAATAAGCCCGCTGCTGACACCCGTCAGACCAAATACTTTAGACGTCGGTGAATCAGGATGGAAATCCAGGTAAAATGTTTGCGCAAAACTGAGCAATACATCTGTGCTATCTGCTGATTCACAGGCATCGATATAAACGTTACCCGTATAATCCGGCGGGAAAATACTTTTCACATTTAAATAAAGCGTATCACCATTTACATAAAAGGCTTTGGCTTTATCACCGATAACCGGCCGGTCATTATCTCCCTGAAAGGCACCATGAGAAATAATAAACAGATTTTCACTCTTTCCTAACAACCGCAACTCAGAATGAAATATTTTATAGCTCGATTTAAAAACAGACTGGTACTTTGCCATTGAAGCACTGGCAATTTGTTCCAGTTCCGGATCATCGGTACAGACGATAAGAATCATAATATTACTCCGTAAGTAAATTAAACTGATGACTCAGCCAACAGACCAGGTATTATCATTTTTCAGCTGAACATTCAGGTTGTAAGTATTCGGCGCAAACTCAAGCTGCTGCTTATTGGTAATCTGACCAATATCAAGCACCTGACCCGGCGTATAATTACCAAAAGTGATCCAATAAGTTGGATGCGGCGTGAAGGTCAGGTTGATGTTCGGCTGTGCCTGAACAACAAAGGTACCCGCCCCCGACATACCGACCCCGACAGAGGCCTGATTCAGCGGTAAACTGCTGTCGTTCGTGACATACAACGTACCGTTCTTTCCGCCGGTGGTCTGTTGTTCGAATTCAAACGCCCCCTCGGAATAGCTCAGCGTCACCTGATTATTGTTCGTCAGGCTGGCAGGAAGGGTTTGAGAGGCATCGAATTTCACACCGGGGATCAGCACACCGGTTTCATCCCAAACAAAACTGTAATCAATTCCCCAGTCAAACTGCACTTTGGTTTTTGGATGTGCCACTTTGGAGAACCACGCCAGTGACATCACTTTGGGATCGGTGATATCCGGAGAGGTTTGATAAATACAAATTGCGCCGGTATTTACAGAGTTGTTTGCTACAGTGACAGAATATTGAGTCATAATATTTACCTTTTATATTAAAATGAATGAGAAAATAATTGTGTGTAGTCTTTGCCTTCTCTTAACTTCCTCGACCTCCTTTACAGACACGCGTTACGTGATTTAATTAGCCGGATACTTCGCATCGTAATACCAAAAGTTTGTGTGAGTAGTTTTGCCGGAATATCTTCTTTCATCGCCACTTGCATTGCTGCCCGGCGAATAGCGATAAACACCCCCCAGTTGGATGGCGTATCCAGATATCCAGAAGAATCAATTTTTTTATAAATTCTGTTATATTTATTTTGCGGGATATTAATCCCGTAGATCTGATAAAACTTCTCTGCCTCTTTGGGCATGTATATTTTTCTCCCTCCATGGAGATGAATAAAATGAAATAATCCGGCGAAACCACCATGTTCAGCAAATTCCGATGCTATCCAGGGCATCACCGACATGATGCAGACGCTGTTTTTTTCACAAAAGCTGATTAATCTTGCTTCTCTTTCTGAATGCCGGAGCGGTAGTCCTGAAAATAGTTCGAACCATTCCTCCAGATTTTCCTGTCTTTCTTCGGTTTCAACATTAGCCATATCTCCTGCTCCTGAAGAATCAAACTGCCTGACTACTTTGCTGCTCACCCCGAATGAGGCGATGGAATAAGTTTTAGTTCAGTTGAGCGCATTCACACGGGGGAAGCATTCCTCTTACATTAAATATGCAAATGTATTCAGGTGGGGTTCAGAGAGTATAAAGCTGCTTTAATAGCGAAATAACTTGGTAAATCAACCAAAACCAAGACGATTATTAATAAAATAATCATCCTGGCGAGATTTTATATCAGATGGAATAATAAGAGGAGGTGACGGGATTATGCTGTGTTTTCTAATGATAAGAATAGTTCACGGTATGCGGATACCAGTTCATCCAGCGTCGCCCGGTTCAGGCCGCTTGGGTTAGGCAGCACCCAAACTTCCGTGTCACCGATTTTCAACGCCTGACGTCCCCAGTTCACCTTACTGATGCCAAACGCTTTACTGAATGCCTGTTTGCCTAAAACAGCCAGCGCACGCGGCTGATAGTATTCAATTTTTGCCGTCAACGCTGCGCCCCCTTCGCGCAACTCATCGCGAACCAGCTCCGTTGCCTCAACAGTCGGACGTTCCACCAGCATAGTGATCCCGCAATCTGTATCCAGCAAATGCTGTTCTTCTTCAGGCTTAAGTAAACGCCCGGTAAAACCCGCCTGATAGATAACCTTCCAGAAACGGTTATTGGCATTAGCGAAATGGAAACCATGATGAGCAGTGGATAAGCCAGGATTGATGCCGCAAAACACGACAGAAAGATCCCGGGCGATAATATCTGTAATCATTATTATCCCTTAAGATGTATTTACCTGAGTTATAGGTAAAAAACGCAGTGAACACAACAGACTAAAACTGTGCACAAAACGCGCATACAAACCGAAGACATATAGACCTGTAAGCAGAGTTTACCGTATAATCCCGCACCTCGGCCCTTTAGCTCAGTTGGTTAGAGCACGCGACTCATAATCGCTTGGTCGCTGGTTCAAGTCCAGCAAGGGCCACCAGATTAAACAAGGACTTACGCTAAAAACGTGAGTCCTTTGTTTTTTTGGGGATATGCCGGGGATATTTTGCACGGGCAATCATGGTGTTTTTGGTTGTTTTGCGTGCAAAGTGGCCTAGCTTATCTCTCCTATTCGCTGAGGCTGTTCAATGAAAACGTATCTCGAATGTTTCAAGGAAGTGCGCCAGCAGTTTATTGAGTCCAATCCGGGCATGGTTAGCCGTATTGAATACGAAGCAAACCAACACGCCCCTAATTTAGGACTATCTGAAAAAGAGTTTTTTGATGATGAAATTGGAAAATTGTTTATCAGCGAACTCGCGAGGCATGGTGGCGATCCAGTTCTCACGGTAATTAGAATGAGTTCGGCTGATGATGAAACTAAAAAGACTCTGCAGGCTGAGCATTACCAAACAATAGCTGACGCTCTTGGGATGCCTCTGAACGAATATCTAATAGAAAACCGTATCATTCTATAGCGGGGCTGGCGCTGGTGGCCGCAATGCGTGAACCCTGCGGCCAATACGTTAAGCACTCCGGCTATGCGTGGAGCTGGTGCCGGGAGCATCATCCGCCGCCTTTAACATCTCTTTCCTAAACTCCCCACGTTTTAAGTTCTTCCCGTCGAACCACTCCGCCACCACGTCGCCATCGTTATAGCCCATGCCCATGAATAGCCAGAATTCACTATCAGCCGCCTTTACTCCGGCAACAGTCATAAGCGGACTTCCACTTTTCAACATCACTACATCGCCAACACTAAACATGGTCACCTCTGTTAGTTAGTATTTTCAGCGCACATTCTGCGCAGAATGCGGAAGTTTTCGGATCCTGATTTACACATTTTTGCGCAGTTCTCTCTGCTACTTTCCCCAGCATTGGCGCTGCTTCCTTTGAATTCTGCGTACTAAATTGCGCAGTGCATTTTTGCGCAGTTCTGCCGCTTTCCGGTTTGCTCGAAATTAGCAAACGAATCGAGATAAATCTATACATCTTGAGAATGGGAAAACTTCGGGAAAGTACGCAAAAACTCAACAAAACTTAATATACAAAAAAGCATTCCCACCTGGATGCGGGCTATTAATAGCCTGAGAAACCGGTATGTTTAACCGCGTTTTTCCCGTCCGTCCATCCAAATTTTGGACGGACTTTGCGTACTTTTTTGCGTACTGTTTTTGCATACCTGCGTACCATTTTTCCGCGCCAATCTGGCGCCATTTATTCTGCAAAACATAGTGGAAGATGTGGGGGTAACTGATAGGCCGCAATGGTGGCAAATGTTGGATAAAACCACCAGCAAACGGTGCCCGGTGGCTGATACTTTGCAGCGTAGATGTTTAGGCCAGATAAGCGAATACCAACAGGAGGATAAACAGGACAACAAACAGTGCCAGCGAGTTACCCAACCATCGCCGCCATCGCCACCCCGCCCCAGTTCCAATAAACGTAAATATCCCCATCACGATTGGTGGCAAAAAAAATAGAACTGAAACCATCGTGATCAACTGAGGCGATCCGCAATGTTCCAAATCACGGCACCCTTTAACGAATAGTTTTAAGGGCTCCATTTTTAGGGATTTGAAAATTACATCACCAATAACGTGATAAATAATCGTCACGCCGAAACCAATAACAATTGAAAGGAATACCGTAATTATGCGTTTCATAAAATATGCCAAAAAAGAATCTCTTTTGCTTTACTGAGATCGGAATAAGTGGGCACCAGCCCCCAAAAGTCTACGGACTCTTTACCCACTGTGAACCTCATGAAATTTGTTGCCGCACCTCTTAAGCCATTATTTGGGAACCGGCTACCGTTCCATAAATCAATATGACCGCCGCTCACACTATCACCAGACTCCCCGTCCCGCGCCCAATAGCCGCCAAAGAAGATGATTCCCGTTCTGCCGCCCACCTTATCTCGCCAGCATGCGCCGGTAACGTTCTCCGGCTTGGCCGGTAGCCCGGCAAAGGGTTTCAGCGCCAGCCAGCGCGCCATCTCATCAGCGCGAGTGGCGGTGGCCTTACCGCCCAGCAGAATACGCCCAATGCTGCTTTTACCTGCCGCCGGCTTAATGACTTTCTGCGAAAAAGATTTCATTTCAATCCCTACCGCGTGAAGGGTGGCACTCAGACGGATCGCGCACTGGTTTGAATAGTCCGGATTATCATAGGGATTGCCCGTTACATAATTATCCCAAAGTTGCTCAAATCTAATCGGCGTAATTTGAACAATTTTCAGTGAGCCTGGTGTGTCATTTGTGGGTATCGTTTTGCGGCCTGCGCCGCGTATTGGCCTCGCCATGCCTATCCCTTCCCTAAGGCATCGTCGCCCACATGAATATCATATGAACCTAATCCACTGGTGGCTATGCGAGGTAACTGCCCATCCTCACCAATGGTGCCAGCAAAGTGGCGGCCATCGCGCGCCTCTATGTAATAAGGCAAACCCGCCAGCTCTCGAGCGTGGGTGGTTGGCTGCATGGTGATTTGCTCATCAAAGCTGCCAGACTCGCCAGCATAATTAATTTGGATCGGATACTTCGCATGACCCTGCGCAATTAAATCCGCCAGAGTGAGGGTATGAAACATCGCCGTTTTAGAATTAATAAGTTTCGGGGGCGGGGTGCATTTACAAATACACAAATCACCGCTCAAACCTTCCGGCTTTCCTTCATAAGTAGAATTATGCCTCGGTGTAACACACAATAAATAACCTGTTGTCCCACACGCAGGGCATGAAATTTTTTCGCCTTGTACAGCAATGGGTAAACCGTCGTAGCTTGTATTGATAGCACTACAACCGATAATTGATCCGCCCGCTGTAGTTTTATCACCTAAGACCAATACATATCTGTTCATCTAAATCCCTTAAATGAGCTGGCGCCCAGCGCCAGTGGCAAACTGTTATTTCCATGGCGCTGAGTAACCACGAACCAAAAGCCCCTCAATCCCCTCCTCAGGTACGTGGATTTCTGCTGCAATGCCGGTATCTGGTGACCACTCAATAACATCGCCGTTCTCAGCTTCACTACCAATGATCGCAGCAGGGAAACCCCGGTAAGCGAACCCATACCCGGCACCGGAGACAATGCAGGAAACCGATCCATCCGGATATACAACTTCATCCCCTACGTGCGCCAGCCGGTGCCTCCCTTCACCAAAGTAAATATGGTCTTCACGCTCTTGTACACGCACCACGCCGCCGCGCTTTGTCCTTGAACCTTCTACGGCCAATGGATGCACCGATTTAACTTTCTTTGCTTCTTCCATAGAACACATCCTGTGATTCATTGAGCATGAGAAAAAATACTACGCCTTGTAAAAAACGTGCTTACTCTCAGCGATCAAAAACTGCTGATTTTCAGATGATTATTATTAACTTCAATACCTCGGCTAGCCCCATCCGGGCAGGGTACGACCGTGCGTCGAAGTCATGTTAACGAATAGAAAATCAGACTTTCCAACAGCCTTTACAGATCGTTTTCCTTTAATCGATCGTTTTAAGTGATCAAATTCATCTCAATGATGAATTAGCCAATATTATTAAAAATGGGTATCGGATTGAGCTGCAGACCAGCGTGATGCGGTATTTCTGAAGAGGGGTGAAAACTTTTAAATTCGCGGGTGTAAAAATACGATGGAGCAGGCCGTCCGGCGGGCTGCGGGCTGTAGCGATTTGATTCCCTCTCCCTTGCCGTGCTGGTACTGCGGGGTTCATGTCTGGCATGAGGCTATCTCAACGCGGCGGCCGTGACCGCGTCCACCCGAAAACAGGTGCTGCCATTCTCTCCCACTGGCGCTTCTGCGCCGCCAGTGCCTCAGCGGCATCCGTTCGAAAGGTTAAGGCGGCTTGCTCATCCCTTGAGATGATGGCGCTGTATTTTTATGAGGTGAGTCCCCCTGCAAATCTTTTACGATTTGAGGGTCTACCTCCTCTACCTTTTCGGGTGAGCCCTTACAGGACATGGCTTACAGCGGGGTATTTTCTGACTAAAGATCAGATTGGGCAATTACTTGAAAAATGCGGACGAAAAAATAATAACGACCTCATTAGTATCGTTAAATTATGCCTATCAACCGGTGTACGCTGGTCAGAGGCAGAAGAGCTGAATAAAAGCCAGGTCACTAAATATAAAGTCACTTATACCAAAACCAAAGGTCGAAAAAATAGAACTATCCCTATAAGTGAAGCTCTTCACGACTCGTTACCAGAAGTGAAAAAAGGCAGGTTATTTAAGAGTTGCTATGGTGCATTTCGTTCCGCTCTGGAACGCACTGATATTGAGTTACCCGCCGGTCAACTAACGCATGTACTGCGCCACACATTCGCATCTCATTTCATGATGAATGGAGGTAACATTCTAGTTCTCCAACGTGTGTTAGGTCACACAGATATCAAAATGACTATGCGATATGCTCATTTTGCACCAGAACACTTAGAGGAGGCATTAAGGTTCAACCCTTTAGCACTATAAGTGAACATCAAAATAAATTTACCCCAAAAGTGAGAAATAACCATGACTGATTCTAGGAGTGCGATACCTGAAGATGTGAAAAGAGAAGTTAGAAAACAATGTAATTTTGGATGTGCTGTTTGTGGCATGCCTTTTTTTCAATATGACCACATAGAAGAGTATTCCGAAGTAAAAGAACATACAGCAGACAATTTAGTATTATTATGTCCTAACCACCACTCAGCTAAAACAACAGGCAAGTTATCCAAGGATCGAATTATTGAGGCCAAAAAAGAACCATTCAATGTGGAAAACTCGACCACATCACAATATAAAATAGAAAAATCAAAAAAAATAAATGTAAAGCTTGGTTCCAATACAATAACTGGTTGGGATCCACATGAAAACGAACGTTACCTTGCAATATGGATTAATGAGAAAGAGTTTTTCACTATTTATTCTGAGAATGATTGGTATTCAGTTTCATTAATTTTAACAGATGAAATAGGAACCATTCTTTTAAAAATAGACAGAGGGGAATTAGTAGTTTCAACTGACTCCTGGGATTATGAGTGGGTCGGTGAAAACATTAAAATTCGAGAAAAGGTCGGTAAAATAATCCTTGATTTAAATATATCTGACGTGCATGTTGAAATATCTCGAGGAATGTTTATAGACCAAAATAAGGATGGATTCATAATAAAAGATAACAATATGATAGCCATCTATGACGGAAAAGATAAAGGACACACTTACCAAGGCAATCAGACGAATGCGTCAGAGGTCGGGGGATTTGCACTATTGAATACAAAATTACATCCTGAAGTTGCTCCTCCGCGAGGATTCTCCTTTCGCTCAAGGCCTTAGAACTCGCCTAGCAAAAAAATTTTGGAATTAGTCGATGTGAAAAGCGGCGATTAAATGGCGATACAATTAGTATAGACAGGCATTTAATGGCAACCAATGGCAGCATATATCATTGTTAATTATGGTAAGTTAATGATTATACTTAGGTTAAGTTGATACTCATAATCCCCGGGTCGCTGGTTCAAGTCCAGCAAGGGCCACCAAATTTTAGTTTGAGATTCAAACGATTAAGCCACTTCATACGGAGTGGCTTTTTTGTTGCGTGAATACCTGTCTTCCCCTGACTTTTCCACGGATTGAACCTCTCTCGTCATTGACCCCATTCGCCCTGCATATAATAATGATAACCATTAACATTAAAGAATCAGGAATGGATCCAATGACAAGGGCTGGTTTTCGCCGTTTTTCAGGGATGGTTGCGCTGTTGTTATCGCTGCTTGTCGCCACGCAGGCTTTCGCAGAAGGCTGGCCACGGCAAGTTATGACCTCAAAGGGAAGCATCACATTACAACAGCCGCCGCAGCGGATTGTCTCCACCAGCGTCACCGTCACCGGCACATTGCTGGCGATTAATGCGCCGGTTATCGCCAGCGGGGCGACTGCGCCCAATAATCGGGTTTCCGATGCTCAGGGCTTTTTCCGCCAGTGGGGCGATGTCGCGAAACAACGCGGTGTGCAGCGGCTTTATATCGGTGAACCCGATGCTGAAGCCATTGCCGGTCAGGCACCGGACCTCATCATTATTGCCGCCACAGGCGGGGATTCCGCACTGAAACTCTATGATCAGCTGTCTGCCATTGCGCCAGTTATGGTGGTCAATTACGACGATAAAAGCTGGCAGGAACTCGCCACCGAATTAGGCCGGGCGACGGGTAAAGAAACCGATGCCGCCAAGGTTATCGCGCAGTTTTCAGCCCGTGAAGACAGTCTGAAAAAAGCGATACATTTGCCACCGCAGCCGGTGTCCGCGCTGGTTTATGGATCAGATGGCAAAAGCGCCAATCTGTGGACGCCCGCGTCACCGCAAGGTCAGTTGCTCCGGCAGTTAGGATTCAGCCTCGCGCCGGTTCCGCTGAATTTCGCCGCCAGTTACAGTCAGGGCAAACGCCATGACATCATCCAGCTTGCCGGTGAGAAAATGCCGGAGGCGATGAACGGCCAGACGCTGCTGTTATTTTCTGCCAGTCAGCCTGATGCACAACGGCTGCTGACCAATCCTTTTCTGGCGAAGTTACCTGCCGTGCAGGCCGGGCGCGTGTATGCCATGGGTGACGACACGTTCAGACTCGATTATTACAGCGCCAGCAACATGCTGAATCAGCTTGAAAAACTGTTCGTAACTCACTGATGTCCCGCTCAATAAAAAATCTCACAGCGCTGTTGGTTGCCTTGTTTTTGCTCTGCCTGATGATGGCGCTGAGTCTGGTGCTGGGCGAGAAATCGCTTGCGTCCGGCACCGTGATGTCAGCGCTTAACGGCCAGTGCACAGGGGCGGATTGTGTGATTGTCACCGATGCCCGTGTGCCGCGCACGCTGGCCGGTTTGCTGGCGGGGATGGCGCTCGGATTATCCGGTGCGCTGATGCAAATCCTCACCCGCAATCCGCTGGCTGATCCCGGTATTCTTGGCGTTAATGCGGGTGCGGCTTTCGCGGTGGTTATCGGTATCGCCTTTTTTGGCGCAACGGATGTCAGCCACTATTTGTGGTTCGCGTTTGCCGGTGCCTTGCTGGCAACATTGCTGGTCGCCATGATCGGCGCGCTGGGACGCGGAAAGCTGGATCCGGTACGCTTAACTCTGGCGGGCGTCGCGCTCGGCGCTGTGCTGGAAGGCATGTCTTCGGGGATTTCCCTGCTCAACCCGACCGTCTACGATCAGTTGCGATTCTGGCAGGCTGGCTCGCTGGATATCCGCAATATTACCGTGATTAAAACCATCACACCGCCGGTGACTTTTGCGGTTGCCCTGAGCTTACTGATGGCCCGCTCCCTGAATAATCTGACGATGGGCAGCGAACTGGCGACGGCGCTCGGCACCAAAATCGCGACCACGCAGTTGCTGGGATTACTGGCGATTACGTTGTTGTGCGGCAGCGCCACAGCGGCTGTCGGCCCCATCGCCTTTGTCGGCCTGATGGTGCCGCATATGGCGCGCTGGATCTGTCGTGCGGATCCGCGCTGGATGCTGCCGTGGACGCTGGTGTTAACCCCGACGCTGTTGCTGGCAGCCGATATCGCCGGGCGTTTTCTGGTTACCGGAGAATTGCGGGTTTCCGTGGTGGTCGCCTTTATCGGCGCGCCGGTGCTTATTTTCCTGGTACGCCGTCCCGGTGGATTACACAGAGGTTAACCATGAGCCAGACTCTTACAGAACCTCGCCCGCTGAAAAAACCTTTGCTGCTGTCGCGCCCCTTTCTGACCGCCTGCGGACTGGTGTTATGCCTGATCCTGCTGGCGGTTTACGCGCTGGGTAGCGGAACACTGGCACTGACGCCGTCGCAGGTTGTCAGCGCCCTGCTCGGCGACGGGCCGAAAAACCTGAGCATTATTGTCACGCAATGGCGTCTGCCGCGCGTGGTGATGGCGATGATTCTCGGTGCCGCACTCGGCATCAGCGGCGCGATTTTTCAGTCGCTGCTGCGCAATCCATTGGGAAGTCCGGACGTTATCGGTTTTAACACCGGCGCGTATACCGGCGTTCTGCTGATTATCGTGTTGTTCAATGGCGCTGCGGGCGACCTTCTCCCCGGCGCGATGGCAGGCGGCGTCGTGACCGCACTGGTGGTATACGCCCTGGCGTGGCGTCAGGGCATCGAAACGTTCCGCCTGATTATCGTCGGTATCGGCGTACGGGCGCTGCTGATTGCGGTCAATACCTGGCTGATTATTCACGCCTCGCTGGAATCGGCGCTGACGGCTGGCTTGTGGAATGCTGGTTCGCTCAATGGCATCACATGGGAGAAAAGCCTGCCGGCGACCGGGATGATTATCGTCGCCTGCATGCTGGCGCGTTGCTTATCCGCTCCGATGCGGTTGCTCGAAATGGGCGATGATGCCGCCTGTGCGCTGGGCGTACCGGTGACGCGTTCACGTTTATTGCTGATGCTGGCGGGCGTGGCGTTGACCGCCGCAGCCACCGCGCTGGCCGGGCCAATTTCCTTTATTGCGCTGGTGTCACCGCAAATTTCGCGTCGTCTTTGCGCCAGCCAGCAGCACGCTTTATTTTTCGCGGCGCTGACCGGCGCGCTGTTGTTGCTCGCCGCCGATGTCACTGCACAACGGCTGTTCACGCCCTATCAGTTACCCGTGGGCGTGCTGACCGTCAGTCTGGGCGGCATTTATCTGATTGGGTTGCTGATCCGGGAGTCGCGACGCTCATGAATACTGAACACTCTTCCCCTTTGTACGCGAAAGATCTGACGCTGGGCTACGATAAAAAAATCGTCGCCCGCGAACTCTCCGTCTCTATCCCTCAGGGAAAACTCACCGTGATTATCGGGCCGAATGCCTGCGGTAAATCCACATTATTGCGCACGCTCAGCCGCCTGATGCCGCCGCAATCCGGCACGGTATTTCTGGACGGCAAACTGATCGGTGATTACGGCACCAGAGACGTCGCGAAACGTCTGGGTTTACTGCCGCAAAGTTCAACGGCGCCGGGCGATATCAGTGTGGCGGATCTGGTGGCCCGCGGGCGTTACCCGCATCAGAGCCTGTTCAGCCGCTGGACAGCGCAAGATACGCTGGCGGTGAACGACGCCATGCACGCGACGGGAGTATTCGAACTGGCGGAAAGCACGGTGAATTCACTTTCCGGCGGACAGCGCCAGCGGGTGTGGATAGCCATGGTGCTGGCGCAACAAACGCCGTTGTTATTGCTGGATGAACCGACAACCTGGCTGGATATCGCGCATCAGATTGATTTGATGGAACTGATGTGTCGCCTGAATCAGGAAAACGGCCGCACGCTGGTGGTGGTGTTGCACGACCTGAATCAGGCATGTCGTTACGCCGGGCATCTGATTGCCATGCGCGATGGAAAAATACTGGCTGAGGGCGCACCGGTGGACATCGTCACACCGGCACTGATCGAACAGGTTTTCGGGCTGCGCTGCGCCATTATCGACTGTCCGGTTTCGCATACACCGTTAATTATCCCGCTGGGTAACGGTTGAATCTCCGGTGCTCCATGGCTCTTCGTTCCACAGGTATTGAAGGCCATCGGCTAATCCGCCGCGCCAGCTCAGCGCATCGTGACCGGCATCGACCACGCGATAATGCACGCTGTTTTTGGTGCGGCTCAGCAGCTCATCCATCTGATTATTCACCTGATAAATCAGTCGTTCATTGCTGCCCGCTTCCATGAAAATTTTCAGATGGCTGGCAGCCCCCAGCCCGTTACTCACCGCACGCAGTAACAAATCCGCCTCGTCAGGATTTTCATCCTGCTGCGATTTATTACGTCGCGGCCACCAGAAAGAACCGGACTGACTGAGTACCAGACCGAAGCGCTGCGGCCAGTGCAAACCGGCGTACAACGCTGACAGCCCGCCAAAGCTCTGCCCCGCCACCACTGTTTTGTTCGCATCGCTGCTGTGCGGTGCGAGCGTCGCCACGGCGGGCAATAACTCCTCCTGAACGGCCAGCCAGAAATCTGCATTACAGGTCAGTTCGCGGCTGCGGGTCTGTGTATCGATCACATCAATCAGCACGTAGACGGCCTGCGGCAATGTGCCTTCCTGCGTCAGTTGCATCAGCGGCTGCCAGACCGGCATCTGCTGCGCCCAGAACTGGCCGTCGAGCAACAGCGCCAGCGGGCGCGATGCCGGATCCTGGCTTTCGCCGGTAGTGTAGATCCAGACCTTGCGCCGGTTGCCCAGACGCGCACTGTTCCACTGATAGGTTTGCAGTTTTGCCGGTTTCTGTGGCAACGCGGCACCGTGGAGATCAAACTCCCGCCAGGCAGGCTGCGGCAATGCGTCGGGCATATGCAAAGGCGACAGCGCGTGAGATTTCGCCCCCGGCCACGGCTGATTCGGATTCAGCGGGTCATAAATCGCATGGGCGAACATATCTTTCCACCATTCCCGCGCAGCCAGCATGGCGGTATAGGCATCGGGATCCTGCGGGAACTCTCTGCCGGGCCTGGTGCGCGGGATCAGGCTGTAACTGCCGCGCCAGCCGGAGCGCAGCGTAATACTCAGCGACCAGACATCGGTTCCCGCAAGTCTTTGCAGGCTTTGCGGCGGTAAAGACTGATGGTGATCGGTGATGCCATTGATGTTGATCCACACCCGCTGGAAATCCGATGTCGCCTCACTGCCCTGCGGATCCCGCCAGAAGAACGTCACGTTGCATACATCATCATTCAGCCGTTCGATCAAGGGTGAACCCTGCGCTTTAATGTCTTTCCACCATTCGGCACTTCCCGCCTGAGAGCTTGCTAACATCGCCTGCGCGGTGGGTTTTTCCGGAAACTGCGATTTCATCATGTTTACGCTTTACAGTCTTTTGGCAGTGAGAGAAGGCATAATTTGCAGAATGATTGACCTGCTTCCTGAAAATTATGAATGGGAATCGTATTGATAATTGTTTGCATTTGCAATAGTGTGTTACCGCCCGTAAACGGGACGATAAAAATACACACACAACAGGCCATCCTCCTGTTCACTAAATCTGTTTTGCAGGAACGGATGGATTTCAGGGCAGAATCCACTATGAAAAGCAGGCTACCACACTATTCTCTGGCAACCTTAATCGGGCTGGGATCAGCACTTTCTTTGCCCGTCAGCGCGGCAGAAAGCACCACAACCCGCACAACAGACGCCAGCCAGAACACCGCAGAAACACAGGAAGACACCAGCGACACACTGGTTGTCACCGCCGCACAGCAAAACCTTCAGGCTCCCGGCGTTTCCACCATCACTTCTGATGAAATCCAAAAACGCCCTCCGGCACGCGACATCAACGAACTTATCCGCACCATGCCCGGCGTAAACCTGACCGGCAACTCTACCAGCGGCCAGCGCGGTAATAACCGCCAGATCGACATCCGGGGTATGGGCCCGGAAAATACCTTAATCCTGATCGACGGTAAGCCGGTGAACAGCCGCAACTCAGTGCGTCAGGGCTGGCGCGGTGAGCGTGATACCCGCGGCGACACAAGCTGGGTTCCGCCCGATATGATCGAGCGCATCGAAGTGATCCGCGGCCCGGCGGCGGCGCGTTACGGTAACGGCGCGGCGGGTGGCGTGGTGAACATCATCACTAAAAAAGACACTCAGGAGTGGCACGGTTCCTGGAATACCTATCTGAACGCACCACAACATAAAGACGAAGGCTCGACCAAACGTACCGATTTCAGCCTCTCCGGCCCGCTCAACGATCAGTTCAGTTTCCGCCTGTTCGGTGGCTACAGCAAAACGCAGGCTGACGCGCAATATATCAACGAGGGTCATCAGTCTGAGCGTACCGGCACCTATGCCGACACCGTTCCGGCAGGTCGCGAAGGCGTGATCGATAAGAATATCGACGCCCTGTTGCACTGGGATTTTGCCCGCATGCAGTCACTGGAATTTGAAGTGTCCAACAGCCGTCAGGGCAACCTGTACGCAGGCGACACGCAGAACACCAACACCAGTGATTTGGTGAAAAGCATGTACGGTGAAGAGACTAACCGCATTTACCGCCAGTCCTACTCGGTGACCTACAAAGGCGCATGGGATAACGGTGTGACCACCAACAACTACGTGCAGTACGAAAAAACCCGTAACTCGCGCATGGATGAAGGGCTGGCGGGCGGTACCGAAGGCATCTTCTCTGACGAAGACTTCAACACCATCGCTCTGGGCGACATTCTGGCGCACAGCGAAGTCAGTATTCCGTTTGAGCTGGGCGTGCCGCAAACCGCGACGTTCGGCACGGAATGGAACCAGCAGAAGATGAAAGATCCGTCTTCCAACACGCAGGCTATGCTCGGCGGCGCGATTGCCGGTACCGACAGCACCAACCGCAGCCCCTATTCTCAGGCAGAGATTTTCTCGCTGTTTGCCGAAGATAATATTGAGCTGACCGACAGCACCATGCTGGTGCCGGGTCTGCGTTTCGACCATCACTCCATTGTCGGCAATAACTGGAGCCCGTCGCTGAACCTGTCTCAGGAACTGGGCGACGATTTCACCCTGAAAATGGGTATCGCCCGCGCCTATAAAGCGCCGAGCCTGTATCAGACCAACCCGAACTACGTGCTGTACAGTAAAGGTCAGGGTTGTGCGGCCAGCGGCGGCGGTTGTTATCTGGTGGGGAATAAAGATCTGGATGCGGAAACCAGCGTAAACAAAGAGATCGGACTGGAATTCCACCGCAACGGTTATCAGGCGGGCGTGACCTATTTCCGCAACGATTATCGCAACAAAATCGAATCCGGTTATCTGCCAACCGGCACGTCCTCCACCGGCACAACTGATGTATATAAATGGGAAAACGTGCCGAAAGCCGTGGTTCAGGGGCTGGAGGGCACGCTGAATATTCCGGTCAGCAGCACCGTTTCCTGGAATAACAACGGCACGTACATGATTGAAAGTAAAAACAAAGAGACCGGCGATTATCTGTCGATCATCCCGGAATTTACCATCAACTCCACGCTGAGCTGGCAGGCAACGGAAGATCTCTCTCTGCAATCTACCCTGACCTGGTATGGCCGTCAGAAGCCAAAGAAATACAACTACAAGGGTGAAGCCGTCACCGGCAGTGAGAAAAATGAAGTCAGCCCGTATTCTGTGGTCGGCATGAGCGGCACCTACACCGCGACCAAAAATGTCAGCGTCACGGCGGGTATTGATAACGTCTTCGACAAACGCCAGTTCCGTGCGGGTAATGCCCAGACTGTGGGTAATGCCACCACCGGCGCCTATATGTACGGCGCAGGCGCGGCAACCTACAACGAACCGGGCCGCACGTTCTACATGAGCCTGAATACGCACTTCTGAGTATGTTGTCCGCATAAACAAAGCCACCTGCAAAGGTGGCTTTGTTGTGTCTGAAACCTGACTTTGGGCTTACAGCACGCCCTGCGCCAGCATGGCATCAGCGACTTTGACGAAGCCGGCGATATTTGCGCCACGGACATACTGCGTCTGCTGGCTTTCGCCGCCGTATTCGACACACGACTGGTGAATATCCAGCATGATGTGACGCAAACGCGCATCCACTTCTTCGGCTTTCCAGCTCAGACGCGCAGCGTTCTGCGCCATCTCCAGCCCTGAGGTTGCCACGCCACCGGCATTCGCCGCTTTACCCGGCGCGAACAACACGCCCGCGTCGGTGAACAAGTCGGTCGCTTCAATCGTCGTTGGCATATTCGCGCCTTCGGCCACCGCTTTCACGCCATTGGCGATCAGCACGCGTGCCGCAGAGGCATCCAGTTCATTTTGTGTGGCGCAAGGCAGCGCGATATCCACCGGCACGTTCCACGGCTGCTGGCCTTCGAGATACGTCAGTCCGAGTTTTTGCGCGTAATCCGCCACGCGGCCATCACGGCTGGCTTTGATTTCGGTCAGCAGCGCCAGTTTCTCAGGAGTAAAGCCTGCTTCATCGACGACAGTACCGTTAGAATCTGACGCCGTAATCACCCGTGCACCCAGTGACATGGCTTTTTCAATCGCATATTGCGCGACGTTACCGGAACCAGACACCGCCACGCGCATGCCTTCGAAATCCAGGCCATGGCGTTTAAGCATCGATTCAGTGAAATAGATCAGGCCATAACCTGTGGCTTCCGGACGGATGAGACTGCCACCGAACGACAACCCTTTGCCGGTGAACACGCTGGCAGTGTTGTTGGAGAGTTTTTTCATCATCCCCGCCATATACCCGACTTCACGCCCGCCGACGCCGATATCACCCGCAGGCACATCGGTATCCGGCCCGAGATGACGGTAAAGTTCCAGCATCAGCGCCTGACAGAAACGCATGATCTCGCCTTCGCTTTTGCCTTTCGGATTGAAATCACTGCCGCCCTTCCCGCCGCCCATTGGCAACGTGGTCAGGGCATTTTTAAAGGTCTGCTCAAAACCGAGGAATTTGAGAATCGATAAATTGACCGACGGATGGAAACGCATGCCGCCTTTATACGGGCCGATGGCCGAGCTGAACTGTACACGCCAGCCACGGTTCACCTGCACCTGATTTTTGTCATCCACCCACGCGATACGGAACTGAATGACACGTTCCGGCTCCACCAGACGTTCGAGTAAAGCAGAACGGCGGTATTGCGGATTTTGTTCGAGGAAAGGCCATAGCGTGGTCATAACTTCACGTACGGCCTGGGAGAATTCGACCTGATGCGGGTCGCGTTGCTGAACTGAGGATAAGAACTGTTCGAGGGATTGAATCTGATCCATTAAGGTAAAACTCCGTTTGTAAGTGATGTTGTCTTTTTTATTTACTGCTTATTTTTTGACTATGCATCGACTGACAAGCGGACATCAAGCAATTTATTTCCCAATAAAAACCCTAAGATTTACGACCTTCCAGCTTCAGTAACAACAACTTGTTGTCCAGCCCGCCAGCAAAGCCGGTTAATTTCCCGGAAGCACCAATCACCCGGTGACACGGCGCCACGATAGAAATCGGGTTGCGGCCATT
Source organism: Rahnella sp. NRRL B-41462 (assembly GCF_003263525.1). NCBI lineage: Bacteria > Pseudomonadati > Pseudomonadota > Gammaproteobacteria > Enterobacterales > Yersiniaceae > Rahnella > Rahnella sp. NRRL B-41462. The sequence goes on from NZ_JYDF01000060.1 coordinate 23,342, forward strand.
GGCCGCGCCCACGGCACGAACCGCTTTCGGGCGACCGATACGACGGGCGATCTCGCCGTAGCTGCGCGTTTCACCAAACGGAATTTCCAGCAACGCCGCCCAGACTTCTTTCTGGAATTCGGTGCCGGTGAAATCGAGTTCCAGCTCAAAACGGGTACGCTTACCGGCAAAATATTCGTTCAGCTGTTGTTCGGTTTTCAGCAAGATCGGAAACGACGGGTCTTCAATCATATCGCCCAACGGCACGCGCCCGTCGATTTCACATTCCCACAAAATGGCGGTCAGCTTATCGCCTTTCGCCGCCAGTGTGAGTAACCCGACCGGCGATGCCATCCGCTTGAATCTGTTTTCCATCAGTCCCTTCCTCTGCAAGTTTTACGCCCCACACTTTACCGGAAAGGCAGGAACTGACGAAAATTATTTCAGGCCCAACTGTGCGCGAAGTTCCGCTTTCGCCGCGTCGAATTCGGTTTTGAAATCTGGCTGTTCTTCCATTTTTTGCGCGATCAGTGCAGCACCGGTGCGGCTCATCACGGTATCAGAACGGTAATGGAAACCCGCTACCAGACGGTTTTCGGCGTAACCGGCCGCCCGGGTGAACAGCGCGTTGCGTTTTTCCGGCACCATTTCGCCCAGCACCGTCGCCATCAGATAGCCGATAGTAGAATGACCGGAAGGCCATGAGCCGGATTTGGATTTTTTCAGCAGCGGATGAATTTGTTCATCGAGCATATAAGGACGCGGGCGGTTAAAGGCTTTCTTGGCGTGATCGTCCACCACGTCTTCGGTCGCCACAATACGATCAAACAGCGCAGCGGTTTTCGGCAGTTTCGCGGCATCAAAGTCCGGCCCCATCACATCGGCAAAACGCCAGACGTTTTCTTCAGCATCAGCAATCGCCGCTTTTTCCTGCTCCGGCGTACGGGTGGCCTGAATTTCGAGCAATTCTTTCAGTTCCGCTTTGGTCTGCGCCGAATCATCCGCCGGTGGCGCGGGCAGATATTTCGTCAGATCCAGTTCCTGGCTGGTGATAAAGGGTTTGGCTTCGTCAGCCGCCTGAACGACAAAAGTGGAACCGAGGGTGAAAAGCAGCAGAGCAACGAGGGACTTACGCACGGGAAAACTCCTGATATTAGTTTGAATATCAGGAGAGTAGAGAACAAGTGTGACGCTTAAATGACAAACATCAGCCGAGCAAACCGAGTTTTCCGGTCAGCTTGCGCACCACTTTCTTTTTACCCGCCAGCGCAATGCCCAGCAGTTGCAGGTTGTCCGTCGGCACAACAGACACCGCTTCGCGAAACGCGGCGTAATCCGTGGTTTGCTGTCCTTCGACCGGAAAAATAATTCCGTCCATTTCGTCATCATGAAGCAGGTGCTGATGAAGGTGCGTGAGCTGTTCGCTGTCGGCAACCAGCACGCTGATGCCAATCGGGATCAGCCCCGGATGCACGCGGTTATCAGCGTCAATCAGCGGCTCGCCCACCAGCGACGGATGGCGTTGCCCGAGCGTCAGGGCCAGCACGGCGGCGGCATTGGCGGCATGTCCGGCGGCAAGTTGCTGGTTGATGACAATCACGCAGCGTTCCGGTGACGAAGGCAGAATGGTTGCAGGCGTATTCATGATGGCAGGCTCCGGTTCAGTTGAAACATGAGCTTAACCCGTCACTTTTTCTCAATCTGGAAGATTTGTGCACAGACGCCGGTAATGTGCTGGCGTGAGCTGATAGGCGCGGCGGAACCAGCGCCCGAGATGGCTCTGATCAGCAAAACCTAAATCAGCCGCCACGTCAGCCGGTGTGCGCCCGAGCGCCAGCCCTTCACGGGCGCGGGTCAGTTTCAGCTGAATAAGATAGGCGTGCGGCGGCAATCCGAATTCAGCTTTAAACGCACGGCTGACCACAAAGCGGCTTTCGCCGGTCGCCTCTGCCAGTTGTTCGAGGCCGATGTCTTCGTGCAAGTGGGCATGCAGATATTCCCGCGCCTGATGCGCCAACCGCGACCAGGGCGCATGCCCCTGAAGTCGCGGCGGCTGCCAGGTGAGATGGCCGCCCAGTGCACAGAGCAAGCCGTCGAGCGCGGTCTGGCGGACAATGCGCAGGTCTTTGCCGTGCAGCGCCTGAAAAGCCCGTGACGTCGCCTGCGCCAGTTGCGGATCCTGCGCTAAGGTATTTTCGAAACTCGGATCACCGGCCGGAGAAAGGGAATCGCACCGTGCCGCCAGCTCGCGGCTCAGCCATTGCGGATCGAGATACAGCATGTGATAGGTAAAACCGCCGGGCTGCACCGCATCGCCGTCATGGATTTCGCCCGGTTCGAGCATAAAGACTTTGCCCGGCAGGCTTTGATGTTTCTGGCGGCGACAACTGAACTGCTGCAAACCGTACTGAGTGACACCGACCAGATAACTGTCATGCCAGTGGGGATCGTAAGCATGGCCTTCGAAATGGGCGTGGATCGTCTCGATCCCGCTGTCTTTATCTTTCGATAAATCGACCCAGTTTGCAGACGCCATACATCCCCCGCTGAATGAATTAACAACAGGGTAACAAATAGGCGGAGTGAATAAAACTCGGTGGGTTTAAACCCCCCTCCCGGCCTCCCCCTTCGCAGGGGGAGGAGCTGAAAAAACTGCCAGCTTTTTCTCGGGGGAGGCGCTGAAAAACTTAGTGCTTCACGCTTTCAATAAAGGTTTTACGGGCGGTTTTGGAACCCAGACGCTCAGCTTCATCCAGCAATTTCAGGGCTTTATCGACGTCCCCTGCTTTCACTGCTTTCTTAATCGCATCGTTAAAGTAGGTTTCTGAATCGCTGAGCATTGGCTCGCTCGGTTTGGCCGGAGCCGCCGCAGGTGCAGGCGCTTGTGTGCTGCCGACCACTACGGGTGCTGCCGCTGCCGGTGCGGAAGACGGGAAGATCTGACCAATCATCACGTTACCGGTTTTCTGCTCGGCAGTGACTTTCAGGCTCAGTGTGCCGGTCGGGGTATGACGGGCAATCGGATCCGGGATATCCGGTACGGCGTTACCCACGCCCGCAGCGAAGGCTTTCGCCGGGTTCACCATCTGCGTGGTCTCAGCTAAGTCCTGACGGGTGGTGTACACCAGCAGATAAATTTGTTTCTGACCCAGTGCCGGTGTCAGTTTCAGTGTGCCTTCCAGACGATCGCTCGAGACGATACCTGGTTTCTGATACGGGAAATAGCTGGAAGGGTAAAACGCAGCCGGACGCATCTGCTCATCCAGCACCAGAACATTTGGCGCATACACGGTTTTACCGGTCGCGATACTGGTCAGCGTAATTTCAAGCGAACCCCGGTCAGCAGGTAAAGCGAATGCCCCGACGGCGCCCTGAATCTCACCCTGATTAATTTCAGCGCTGGACGTCCCCAGCGTCACATCCTGCGTCACTGGCGGAACCAGCGGCGTCCATGAAAGGTTGCGTAAGGTCTGGCTGGAAATAGCCGGTGCAGTATTCGCATCATTTTGCGCAGCGTTCACCACAGCAGGGGCAGCAGCCAACAGGCTCAGCGACAGACACAGTGACAGCAGATTCTTTTTCATTATTGTTTCCTTTGAAATCACCATGAAGGCTGGCGGTCATCAGCGATAATCCGCCAGCCAGCACATCTTCTTTACTGCGTTTTTTTAAAACTTACATTGCCATTTTTCCAAACTCTTTCGGGTTGCCGGAAGGCGGCAAGCGTCCAAGTCCCCGGGAGCGTAGACAACTACGTGACCGGGGCGAGGACGCGCAGCCAACGCATCGGCAGCGCGAAGGAGGAAGGAAAAAATTACCACCAGATTTCCATCTGGGCGCCGAAGGTTATTTCGTCGTCATTACCACGGCTGTATGTGGTCGTGCTGGTGTCGTTCATCGCTAAGCCATTGTTTGCGCCGCTGTCAGTGTCGTAGCCCCATTTTTCATCCCAGTTCGCATAAGTGGCAAACACGCGGATGGCCGGACGTGACCAGATGCTGTCGCCCGCCTGCCATTGTTGCGCCAGGGTGACTTTGTACTGGCCGTTTTTGTCGCCGGTACGCTGGGATTTCACGTTGTCGTAACCGACTTCCAGCAAGGTGCTCATGATCGGGGTCCATTTGTACATCGGACGGACACCGACGGTGTACCAGGTGGTGCCGTTGTTGTTATCGCGGTCAACGTCCTGATACATCGCCACGTACATCAGGCTCCAGGTGTCGTTGAAGTCGATAGCACCGTGGTCGAGCACACGCACCATGCTGCCGTTGTTGTTGATGGCAGCACCATTCGAGTGGCCGTTCGCCGCGCCCTGGCCCGGATCCGTCATGGAATCTGCGGCATATTGCAGCACGAATTTGTTATAGCCGTTGTAAATACTTTGCGTATGTTCCGCAGTGACCAGGAAGCCGTCTTTGGTCGCATCGTCAGCCAGTGAATAACCATCACGCGCGTTAGCACGACCGTAATCCACCCCTAACTCCAGCACACCGCCCGGGTTAGTTTGCAGGCCTGCCAGACGCACGTCGAACACGTCGTTGGAGGTAGGCACTTCGTTACGCTGGTCGGCGATATAACCGTATGAACCGCCGCTTTCGGTGTTACGGGTGGCAGCCAGAGACAGTTTACCGAAGCCCAGATCGATATCTTCCAGACCCGCACCAGGACCTGAAATATCCCAGTAGTAGAAGTCGATCATGTGAACGTCATGACGTTGGTAGAAACGCTTACCGGCCCACATAGTCGAACCCGGCAGCCATTCGATCAGGTTCTTACCCTTCACGTTTGCTTCGCGGAAAGCCGGATCGGTTGACTCCCAGTCGTTCTGTTGAGAAACGGAATACGCCACGTTGGTGTCGAAGTAGAAGCTCTTATCCCCTTCTTTCCACACTTCCTGACCCAGTTTCAACTCTGCATACGTCTCACATTCGTTACCGAGACGGTATTTGCTGTCTGCACCTGTCGCTTTGAAACATTGCTGCTCGCCGCCGCTGCCGGTCCAGCCAATACCCGAACGGGCATAACCTGTGAAATCCACCGCCATTGCTTGTGTAGAAAGGATGCCAGCAGCCACTGCCAGCGCCAGGGAAGAACTACGCATTGTGATCATCATTTTCTCCTGTAGGGGATCGCGTGCTTTCAAACACCAGGTTCGGGGTGTAACCGGCGACATGCCGTTCCGTCTTCGCGGAACAGATGGCAGCGGTGTGGCGGCAAACCGATGGCGAATGTTGCACCTTCTTCTACCAGCACCACGTCGTTCTGGCGGTACACCAGGTTCTGACGAATTGCCGGAATTTGGATGTGGATCTGTGTTTCGTTACCCAGTTGCTCGACGACCTGCACTTCGCCGGAAAGCGTCACTTCAGCGACGTCGCTTGGCAGAAGATGTTCAGGGCGGATACCCAGTGACAGGTTGCTGCCGACTTTCACGTCGGTCCCTTCCACCGGCAGCCAGACTTGCTGGCGGTTCGGCAATTCGACCTGTACGCGCGCAGGTTCAGCAGCGGTGACTTTCACCGGCAGGAAATTCATTTTGGGTGAGCCGATAAAACCGGCGACAAAGCGGTTGGCAGGATAGTGATACAGCTCGAGCGGCTTACCGACCTGCGCGATATGCCCGGCATCGAGCACCACGATTTTGTCGGCCAGCGTCATCGCTTCGACCTGATCGTGGGTCACGTAAATCATGGTGCGTTTCAGGCGCTTATGCAGGCGTGAAATCTCAATACGCATCTGCACACGCAGCGCAGCATCTAAGTTAGAAAGCGGTTCATCGAGCAGAAAAACCGTCGGCTCGGCAACCAGCGTACGGCCAATCGCCACGCGCTGACGTTGTCCGCCGGAAAGCGCTTTCGGGCGTCTGTCCAGCAAATGCGCCAGTTGCAACACTTCGGAAACCTGATTCACCCGCTGATTGATCTCGGCTTTTTTTGCCCCCGCCAGCTTCAGGCCGAAGGACATGTTTTCTGCCACAGACAGATGCGGATAAAGCGCATAAGACTGGAACACCATGCCGATGCCACGATCGGCGGGCGGCACTTCATTCATGCGTTTATCGCCAATCTTCAATTCACCGGACGTGATGTCTTCCAGGCCTGCAATCATGCGCAGCAGAGTGGATTTACCACAGCCGGACGGCCCGACGAACACCACAAACTCGCCTTCTTCTATTTCCAGGTTGATGTCGCTGGAAATCACGGTGTCGCCAAAGGCTTTGTACACGCTGTTAAGGGAAACGCTCGCCATCCTGAACTCCTGTACTTGCTGCCAGCGAGAAAACTCAATGCAACGAAGAGTGAAGGATTAGCCGGTAACCGTAATCATCCGTAACAAAGTTTTTCATGGGGGAGGAGCAGGGAGGATGACGATTCACCGCAACCGGATGAAAGTTCACAGCAAAAATCAAATTCGTGATCTGAATGGCAAAAAACGAACCATATTTTTGAGTGATGAACCACATAACGCCTGAGAGTGTCGGTGGGATCACATTCTGAGAGGTGGGGGCGTAGAGGGGGGGATGATGAAGCTGTGACAGGTTAAATCCACACTGGCGTCGTACCCTGTCTTTTCCGTCTCAGACGATAAAAAAACCGACTACAAAAGGATTGGATTATGACCCTCAGCATTAAAAAGATTGTTAAACACACACTGGCACTCTCGGCGCTGGCTACGCTGGTGTTGTCATCTTCCGCGTTCGCCAAAATAGAAGAAGGAAAGCTGGTCATCTGGATCAACGGTGACAAGGGCTATAACGGCCTGGCGGAAGTCGGTAAGAAATTTGAAAAAGACACCGGCATTAAAGTCACGGTAGAACATCCGGACAAGCTGGAAGAAAAATACCCGCAAGTGGCAGCCACAGGCGGCGGCCCTGACATCATCTTCTGGGCGCATGACCGTTTTGGCGGCTACGCACAATCCGGTCTGCTGGCTGAAATCAGCCCGGACCAGACCTTCAAAGACAAACTGTTCCCGTTCACCTGGGATGCGGTCACCTTCAACGGCAAGCTGATCGGCTATCCGGTCGCGGTTGAAGCGCTGTCACTGATTTACAATAAAGACATCATTAAAGAAGCGCCAAAAACCTGGGAAGAAATCCCGGCGCTGGACAAAGAGCTGCGCGCCACAGGCAAGAGCGCCATCATGTGGAACCTGCAGGAACCGTACTTCACCTGGCCAATCATCGCCGCTGACGGCGGTTATGCGTTCAAGTATGAAAACGGCAAATACAACATCAAAGACACCGGCGTGAATAACGCAGGTTCACAGGCTGGCCTGCAATTCATCATCGATCTGGTGAAAAACAAACACATCAACGCCGACACCGATTACTCCATCGCTGAAGCCGCCTTTAACAAAGGCCAGACCGCAATGACTATCGACGGTCCGTGGGCGTGGTCAAACCTCGACAAGAGCAAAATCAACTACGGCGTGACGTTGCTGCCAACGTTCCACGGCAAGCCGTCTAAACCGTTCGTCGGCGTGCTGACAGCCGGTATCAACGCCGCCAGCCCGAACAAAGAGCTGGCGAAAGAGTTCCTGGAAAACTACCTGATCACCGACGACGGTCTGGCCGTCGTGAATAAGGACAAACCGCTGGGTGCCGTGGCGCTGAAGTCTTATCAGGAGAAACTGGAAAAAGACCCGCGCATTGCTGCCACCATGGCGAACTCGAAGAACGGTGAAATCATGCCAAACATCCCGCAGATGAGCGCCTTCTGGTACGCAGAACGCAGCGCCATCATCAACGCGGTGAATGGCCGTCAGACCGTTCCGCAAGCACTGAAAGATGTAGAAACCCGCATTACCAAGTAATGCCTGCGTTTTAGCTCAATGAACGGTACGGAGCCAACCTGCTCCGTACCGCCACTACAAGGATTGTCCCTATGCCAGTAGCCAAAAAAAGGCCGTTCAGCAATGCGCTTAAGTGGCTGATCATCGCCCTGCTCGCCTGCTTTACCGGTTATCTGATCGTGCTGATGTATGCGCAGGGTGAATACCTCTTTGCCGTTCTAACCCTGATCCTCTCCGGTGTCGGCTTATACATTTATGGCAACCGCCGCGCGTATTCGTGGCGCTACGTGTACCCCGGTCTGGCCGGGATGTCGTTATTTGTGTTGTTTCCGCTGATCTGCACCATCGCGATTGCCTTCACTAACTACAGCAGCACCAATCAGCTGACCTTTGAACGTGCGCAGTCCGTTCTCATGGGACGTGAATTCCAGGGCGGCAAGGTGCTGAATTTCGCACTCTTCCCTGCGGGCGATAGATGGCAGCTGGCACTGACGTCGGCGGATAACAGCGAGACGCTGGTTTCCCCGCCTTTTGCTTTCAACGCTTCCGCGCCGCAAACGCTGGACATGCTGCCGCAAACCGCGCCATCGGCTGAAAAAGCCGGGTTGCGGGTAGTGACACAAAACCGTCTGGCCCTCGGTCAGATCTCAGCGAAATTACCCGACGGCGAAACGCTGCGCATGAGTTCCCTGCGCCAGTTCTCCGGCACTCAGCCGCTGTACAAACTCGGTGAAGATAAGAAGCAGCTGACCAATGTGCAAACCGGCACGATTTACCGCCCGAACATGGACACCGGCTTCTATCAGGCAGTGAACGCTCAGGGCGAATGGCAGGCAGAAAAACTCAGCCCCGGCTTTACCGTCGGCATCGGCTGGGGCAACTTCCTTCGCGTGTTACATGACGAAGGGATCCAGAAACCGTTCCTGTCGATTTTCGTCTGGACCGTTGTATTCGCCCTGCTGACCGTGGTGCTCACCGTGGCTGTCGGTATGGTGCTGGCCTGCGTGGTGCAGTGGGAAGAACTGAAAGGGAAAGCGGCGTACCGCATCCTGCTGATCCTGCCCTACGCCGTGCCTGCGTTTATTTCGATTCTTATTTTCAAAGGGTTATTCAACCAGAGTTTTGGTGAGATCAACCTGATGCTCAGCGCGCTGTTTGGCATCAAACCGGCATGGTTCAGCGATCCATGGACGGCCAAAAGCATGATCATCATCGTCAACACCTGGCTCGGTTATCCGTACATGATGATCCTGTGCATGGGCCTGCTGAAAGCGATCCCGGACGATCTTTACGAAGCATCCGCTATGGACGGCGCGACGCCGATGCAGAACTTCTTCCGCATCACGCTGCCGCTTTTGATCAAACCGCTGACGCCACTGATGATCGCCAGCTTCGCGTTTAACTTTAATAACTTCGTGCTGATCCAGTTGCTGACCAACGGCGGGCCGGACATGCTCGGCACCACCACGCCAGCGGGTCATACCGATTTGCTGGTCAGCTACACCTATCGCATCGCCTTTGAAGGCGGCGGCGGGCAGGACTTCGGGCTGGCGGCAGCGATTGCCACGCTAATCTTCCTGCTGGTGGGAGCGCTGGCTGTCGTGAACCTGAAAGCATCACGTATGAAATTCGACTGAGGAGAAACAAACAATGCCTATGGTTAAACCGAAGTCGCAGAAAGTCAGATTGCTGGTCACACACCTGCTGTTGCTGTGCTTTCTGGCGCTGATCCTGTTCCCGTTGCTGATGGTGTTCGCCATCTCGCTGCGTCCGGGTAACTTCGCCACCGGCAGCCTGATCCCGGATCAGGTCTCGTGGGATCACTGGAAACTGGCGCTCGGCATTGCCGTCAACAACAGCGACGGCAGCGTTACGCCACCGCCGTTCCCGGTGATGCTGTGGCTGTGGAATTCGATCAAGATCGCCGTGATCACCGCCGTCGGCATCGTCGCGCTTTCCACCACCTGCGCCTATGCCTTTGCCCGCATGAAATTCCGCGGTAAAAGTTCGCTGCTTAAAGGGATGCTGATTTTTCAGATGTTCCCGGCGGTGCTGTCGCTGGTGGCGCTATACGCCCTGTTCGACCGTCTCGGCATGTACGTGCCGTTCCTCGGGCTGAACACCCACGGCGGCGTGATTTTCGCCTATATGGGCGGCATCGCCCTGCACGTCTGGACGATCAAAGGCTATTTCGAAACCATCGACGGTTCGCTGGAAGAAGCCGCTGCGCTGGACGGTGCCAGCCCGTGGCAGGCATTCCGTCTGGTTCTGCTGCCGCTGTCTGTGCCAATTCTGGCAGTGGTGTTCATTCTGTCGTTCATTGCGGCCATCACCGAAGTGCCGGTGGCGTCGTTACTGCTGCGTGACGTCAACAGCTACACCCTGGCGGTCGGTATGCAGCAATATCTGAACCCGCAAAATTACCTGTGGGGTGATTTCGCGGCGGCAGCCATATTGTCGGCTATCCCGATTACGGCGGTGTTCCTGATTGCTCAACGCTGGCTGGTCGGCGGCTTAACGGCAGGCGGTGTGAAAGGTTAACTGTAAGGCTAATGCGCTTTGTAATACTTGATCAATTCCCTGTGTCTTGGGCGGCTGAATAAGCCGCCTTTTTTTATGCAATGGAGGGATCGGGAATAACCAAATAGTCGGTGCAAAGGTATCAGCGAGCTCACAAGAGGCAATGGACTGTATAGCGATCACCAGACCACCTTAGGATTCATATACAGGCCATCCGATCCCAACGGTTGCCCATAAAAATCTATGGTCA
>NZ_JYDF01000061.1:0-51682 GCF_003263525.1 Rahnella sp. NRRL B-41462
TAATACCCCACCCCAACCCTCCCCTTCGCAGGGGAGGGAGCTGATTTGCATCATTTTTAAACTTTTGAGTTCAAAATTTAGACATGCAGAAACGACGTACAGGAAATACGAATAATCGGGATTGGGTAGTGAATTTTTTGGGGTATTGAACAGATTTGAGGAAGAAGCTTTTGGAGCGGGTGAAGGGAATCGAACCCTCGTATAGAGCTTGGGAAGCTCTCGTTCTACCATTGAACTACACCCGCATCGGTGTGCGACTGGCATTATAACCGGTTACGACGGCGGAGCAAGACGTGATTGCGGATAAGCGCTGGAGTTTTAAGCAGTTAGCATATGCCGTGATCTGTGGCATGAAAAAGGGCGCCGGAGCGCCCTTCTGGTGTTTCTGAGGAAAACTTATTTCTGTGTCTGCGGACGCATTGCCGGGAACAGGATAACGTCGCGGATGGTGTGGCTGTTGGTGAACAGCATAACCATACGGTCGATACCAATACCCAGACCCGCAGTCGGTGGCAGGCCATGTTCCAGCGCTGTCACGTAGTCTTCGTCGTAGAACATCGCTTCGTCGTCGCCTGCATCTTTCGCAGAAACCTGATCAGCAAAGCGCTGTGCCTGGTCTTCTGCGTCGTTCAGCTCAGAGAAACCATTACCGATTTCACGGCCACCGATGAAGAACTCGAAACGGTCAGTGATTTCAGGGTTCACGTCATTACGGCGCGCCAGCGGAGAAACCTCTGCCGGGTACTCGGTAATGAAGGTTGGCTGGATCAGCTGTGCTTCGGCGGTTTCTTCGAAGATCTCGGTCACGATACGGCCCAGACCCCAGCTCTTCTCGATTTTGATACCGAGTGATTCTGCGATAGCGGTCGCTTTTGCCAGATCGTCGAGATCAGCCACGTTAGTTTCCGGACGGTATTTGCAGATCGCTTCACGCATGGTCAGCTTGGCGAATGGCTTGCCGAAATCGAAAGTCTGGTCGCCGTACTGCACAACGCTGCTGCCCAGAACAGATTCAGTCAGGGTGCGGAACAGAGTCTCGGTCAGAACAATCAGGTCTTTGTAATCCGCGTACGCCATGTAGAGTTCCATCATGGTGAACTCTGGGTTGTGACGCGGAGAAACGCCTTCGTTACGGAAGTTACGGTTGATTTCGAACACGCGATCGAAGCCACCGACAACCAGACGCTTCAGATACAGCTCCGGCGCGATACGCAGGTACATGTCGATATCGAGCGCATTGTGGTGAGTGATGAACGGACGCGCTGCCGCGCCGCCAGGGATCACCTGCATCATCGGGGTTTCGACTTCCATGAAGCCGTTTTCCACCATAAAGCTGCGGATACCAGACATGATCTGAGAACGGATTTTGAAGGTCTTACGGGAATCTTCGTTAGCGATCAGGTCAAGATAACGCTGACGGTAACGCGCTTCCTGATCCTGCAAGCCGTGGAATTTGTCCGGCAACGGACGCAGTGCTTTGGTCAGCAGACGCAGTTCAGAACAATGGATCGACAGTTCGCCGGTCTTGGTTTTGAACAGTTTACCGGTCGCACCCAGGATATCGCCCAGATCCCATTTCTTGAATTGCTCGTTGTAGATGCCTTCTGCGAGGTCATCACGCGCAACGTAAAGCTGGATACGGCCACCGACATCCTGCAGGGTCACGAAAGATGCCTTGCCCATAATACGGCGGGTCATCATACGGCCACCCACGGTGACTTCGATGTTTAATGCTTCCAGTTCTTCGTTGGTCTTTTCGCCATATTTCGCATGCAATTCATCAGAGATGCTGTCACGACGGAAATCGTTAGGGAAAGCGATACCGGATTCGCGCAGTAAAGCCAGCTTCTCACGACGAGATTTCAGCTCGTTGTTAAGATCTGGTACGTTTTCTGCGCTTTGCGCTGCTGGTTGTTGCTCAGACATTTTGGTTCCTCATAACCCGGCTTTCAAACTTGCCTCAATGAATTTATCCAGGTCGCCATCCAGTACGGCCTGCGTATTTCGCGTTTCGACGCCCGTGCGTAAATCTTTAATACGGGAATCATCCAGCACGTAAGAACGAATCTGGCTGCCCCAGCCGATGTCAGACTTGGTGTCTTCCAGCTGCTGCTTGTCCGCATTTTTCTTTTGCATCTCATACTCATAAAGCTTCGCACGCATCTGCTTCATGGCCTGATCTTTGTTTTTATGCTGGGAGCGGTCGTTCTGACACTGGGTCACAATGTTGGTCGGAAGGTGGGTAATACGTACCGCAGATTCCGTTTTGTTGACGTGCTGACCACCCGCACCGGACGCACGGTATACGTCGATACGCAGGTCGGCAGGGTTAATTTCGATTTCGATGTCGTCATCCACTTCCGGATACACAAACGCGGAACTGAACGAGGTATGGCGGCGGCCGCCGGAATCAAACGGGCTTTTACGCACCAGGCGATGAACGCCGGTTTCCGTACGCAGCCAGCCAAACGCATAATCACCGATGATCTTGATAGTCGCGGATTTCAGGCCAGCGACTTCACCGTCAGATTCTTCAATAACTTCAGTTTTGAAACCTTTGGCTTCTGCCCAACGCAAATACATACGCAGCAACATGCTCGCCCAGTCCTGTGCTTCCGTACCACCGGAACCAGCCTGGATATCGAGATAGCAGCTCGCGCTGTCGTATTCACCGGAGAACATGCGGCGGAATTCAAGCTGTTCCAGTTTGGCGGTCAGTACGTCGAGTTCGGCAACCGTTTCATTGAAAGTGTCTTCATCGTCGGCTTCTACCGCCAGTTCCAGCAGGCCGGTCACATCTTCCGCGCCCTGCAACAACTCATCGATGGTTTCAACAATAGCTTCCAGTGAGGAACGTTCTTTGCCCAGCGCCTGCGCGCGTTCTGGCTCGTTCCAGACGTCCGGCTGTTCCAGCTCGGCGTTTACTTCTTCGAGGCGTTCTTTCTTGGCATCATAGTCAAAGATACCCCCGAAGAACGACTGTCCGCTCGGACAGGTCCTGAATGCGGTTTTTAACCGGATTAATTTCAAACATGATTTTTCGCGTCTTACGTTAGATTCGGAGTTGGCCCAATGCCATTCGAACCGCAGATTCTAACGGAATTAGCGGTCTTTTTATAGCAAGGAGCCGTTTTTTTGCAGGGTTTATTACCGGCGTAAATCGCTTATTTCGGCCATAAATGTTCGATAATCAACTGAACGCTGCGATTTCCCCGAAATTCATTGATATCCAGCCGGTAGGCCAGTTGCACTTCGCGGATGCTGCTGTCCGGCCAGAAAGTCGGATCGATATTAAAAGCAATACCATCGAGCAACGGACCGCCGCCGACGGGTTCAATCATCAGCTTGAGATGACGCTCTTTCAGCAGTTTCTGTTGCAGGATACGGAACCTGCCGTCAAAGGTCGGTTCCGGGAACGCCTGTCCCCACGGGCCGCCGTCGCGCAGCATTTCAGCCGTATCAATCGTCAGTTCACGGGCCGACAGCTCGCCATCCGACCAGACCACACCTTCCAGATGCGAAGGGTCCAGCCATTCACCGACCAGTGCAGCGAAACGATCACGAAATTCGTCGAACTTGCTCTCTTCCAGCGACAAACCGGCTGCCATCGCGTGTCCGCCGAATTTCATCATCAGACCGGGATTAAGCGTATCGAGACGTTCCAGCGCATCGCGCATATGCAATCCGGCAATCGAACGACCGGACCCTTTCAGAATGCCTTCACCCGCCGGTGCGAACGCAATCACCGGGCGATTAAAACGCTCTTTCAGACGTGATGCCAGAATGCCGACCACCCCCTGATGCCACTCAGGATGATACATCGCCAGCCCGAACGGCAGCGCGTCGGTACTGCTTTCCAGCTTGTCACACAGCGCCAGCGCTTCGACCTGCATGCCCTGCTCTATCTCACGGCGGGTCTGGTTCAGCGCATCCAGATCGCTTGCCAGCGCACGCGCCTGACCGATGTCTTCACTGAGTAACAGCGCCACGCCAACCGACATATCATCAAGACGTCCGGCGGCATTCAGCCGTGGTCCAAGCGCAAAACCTAAATCACTGGCGCACAGCGTACGGGCTTCTCGCCCGGCCACTTCCAGCAACGCGCGGATCCCCGCACGGCATTTTCCGGCACGAATGCGGTTCAGCCCCTGATACACCATGATGCGGTTGTTGGTATCAAGCGGCACGACGTCCGCTACCGTGCCGAGCGCCACCAGATCCAGATGCTCCGCGAGATTGGGGATCGCCAGACCGTTTTGTTCAAACCAGCCACTTTCGCGTAATGCACTGCGCAGCGCCAGCATCAGATAAAACGCCACACCGACACCCGCCAGCGATTTGGACGGAAACTCGCAACCGACCAGATTCGGGTTAATGATCGCTTCGGCATCCGGCAATATTTCGCCCGGCAAGTGGTGATCGGTGATCAGCACCTGAATGCCTTTTTCATGGGCGAGCGTCACGCCCGCGTGAGAAGAAATGCCGTTATCGACGGTGAGGATCAACTCTGCACCGCGCGACGCCGCCTGTTCAACCACTTCCGGGCTGAGACCATAACCGTCTTCAAAACGGTTCGGCACCAGATAATCCAGATTACCGCAGCCCATGCTGCGCAAGGAAAGCAACGTCAGCGCCGTACTGGTCGCGCCATCGGCATCGAAGTCGCCAACGATAATTATGCGCAGACGCTCAGCCAGCGCTTTTTGCAGCAAGGCAACGGCAGTATCAATGCCATCAAGCTGCTGATAAGGCAGCATACCGCGCACGCCGCGCTCCAGCTCCTGGCTTTGTGTCACACCGCGGGCGAGATACAGCCGGCGTAACAGCGGGGAGAGTTCGGCGGGAAGATCCACGCCAGTCGCCGCCTCACGACGGCGAAGTTGAGTCTGCAAGGTCACGAAAAATCAACCACCGGTTTTATGTGAAGGATCCTGCTGGTCGAGCATGGCAGCCATTTCTTTCGGCGGCTGATAACCAGGGATCAAAGTTCCGTCTGCCAGCACGATGGCCGGAGTGCCTGTTACGCCGAACTGAACGCCCAGCTCAAATTGCTTCGCAATATCACTGGTTTTACAGGTTGCTGGCGTGATGTCATCGCCGCGCATTGCCGCATCAAAGTTGGTTTTGCGGTTGCCTGTACACCAGATAGATTGCATGTCTTTCTCGGTTTTGGAATTCAGCCCCTGACGCGGGAAGGCCAGATAACGGATGGTTATGCCAAGATCGTTATAGTCCTGTATCTGCTGGTGCAGCTTGTGGCAATAGCCGCAGGTGATATCGGTAAACACCGTGATCACATGCTTTTCGTTTTTGGCTTTATAAATGATCATCTCGTTTTGTAACGCATCCATCTTCTTCACCAGCGCTTTGTTGGTGACGTTAACCGGATGGCTGCCGCTGACATCATACAGCGGGCCTTGCAAAACGTGTTTGCCGTCGTCGGTAATGTAAAGGGTGCCGCTGTCGGTAGAAACCGCACTCAGGCCGGTTACCGGCGAAGGCTGGATGTCGGCATGGCTCATGCCCAGTTTGCCCAGCGTGGCTTTGATTGCTGCTTCATCAGCATGGACCGCGGAGCTCATACACGCAGCCAGAAGTGTCAGCAGCATTAAACCTTTTTTCATCATGTCGTCCTTTTTCTCCGGCCTGTTATGCACGGGGATGATGTTGTTGATGTAGCAGTTTGAGTCGTTCAGTCGCTACATGGGTATAGATTTGTGTGGTCGATAAGTCACTGTGACCTAACAACATTTGCACGACGCGCAGATCCGCACCGTGATTCAATAAGTGGGTGGCGAAAGCGTGGCGCAGAACGTGGGGAGACAACCGCTCCGCATCAATGCCCGCAAGAATCGCATAGTGTTTGATGCGATGCCAGAACGTCTGGCGTGTCATTTGCTGCGCCCGGTTGCTGGGGAACACGACATCCAGCGATTGTCCGTTCAGCAGCCACGGCCTGCCGTGTTCGAAATAATTTTCGATCCAGTACACGGCTTCTTCGCCCATCGGCACAAGCCGCTCTTTGTTGCCTTTACCGATGACCCGCACTACACCCTGGCGCAGGCTCAGATCACTGAGCGTCAGCCCGACCAGTTCCGAAACACGCAAACCGGTGGCGTAAAGCAGCTCCAGCATGGCTTTATCACGCAGTTCAAGAGGCACATCGACACTCGGTGACGCCAGCAATGCGTCTACCTGCGCCTCACTGAGATCTTTCGGCAGGCGTTGCGGTAATTTAGGCGAAGACAACAGCGCGGTCGGGTCATCCTGACGCACGGACTCACGGTTCATGTACTGAAAGAGGCGACGCATCGCGCTAAGCAACCGTGCTGAGCTGGTGGCTTTGTATCCGCCCTCAATGCGCTCGGAGAGGAACAACTGTAAATCTTCGGCGCTGACATGCAGGAGATCGGTATTGTTATGATGCAGCCAGCCCAGCAATGATTTCAGATCCTGACGGTAGGATGACAGCGTATTTTCCGCGAGATTGCGCTCGATCCAGAGCATATCCAGAAACTGCTCAGTCAGGCTCTGATCGGCCTCATTAACCGCTGGTGTCACCGGCTCAGGCGTAACATCCTGAGGATTCGCATTATCTTGTTTTGGCATCCCGACTCCTCTTACTCACGACGGCCATTATGCCTTTCATGCGCCCAAATCTGCTACACTGGCTGCCATTCGTATTCTGATAACGTTATGGCAGCAAGTATGAAGATCGGACTTTTCTACGGTTCCAGCACCTGTTACACCGAAATGGCAGCGGAAAAAATCCGCGATATTTTGGGCGAAGAACTGGTTGATTTGCATAACATAAAAGATGTTGATCCCGACAGAATGGAAGATTACAACATCCTGATCCTGGGCATCCCGACATGGGATTTTGGCGAAATCCAGGAAGACTGGGAAGCGGTCTGGAATCAACTCCCAACGCTGAAACTACGCGGCAAAATCGTCGCCATGTACGGCATGGGCGACCAACTCGGCTACGGCGAATGGTTCCTTGACGCGCTCGGCATGCTTTATCATCAGCTGGTTCCCCTTGGCGTGCATTTCATTGGTTTCTGGCCGACAGAAGGCTTTGAGTTTACCAGCCCGAAACCGCTGAGTGCGGACGGCAAGCATTTCGTCGGGCTGGCTCTGGATGATGTGAACCAGTTCGATCTCACCGAAGAGCGCCTGCAACAATGGTGCGAACAGATCCTGCTGGAAATGGACGCCCTGCTTTAACGCAGCATAAGAACACGGCGTCAGCCTTCCATGGACATGCCCCTCTCAGCCCGGTTTTACCGGGCTACGCGGAGTGCCACTGAGCAATATCTGTCGCAACCGCCGCCACTCTTCCAGACTCATGCTGTCCGACGCCAGCCATAACCGCTGCCTTGAACTGCGCATCGCCTGCGCCAGCCCGCCTTTACGTTTTTCGCGACGAAGCGAGAGCAGTACGCCGTGGCTTATCATCCATACCGGCTGTTTAATCTGCCATTCATGGCCGCGCCATAAAAGACGGTCATCCTCGAGCAGGATCATTTCACCTGTGCGTGCTGTAATACGCCGCTGGCTGCGGATGCATTCAAACAACACCAGCAAAAGCAACGTCATCCATACCGGCCAGTAACCCGCAGGCCAGGGTGCCAGCAAAATCAGCAACATCACTGCACCGTAACATCCCAGTGAAATAAGCTGACTGCGCCAGGACACCCTGAGATCACATCGCCACAGGGCCACGGGCTTTGTTTCGAGTCTGAATAAGGGCGACCATACGCTGCAATTCGGTGTCTTTCGGTTCGCCGTGATTCATCAGCCAGTTGAACAGATCCGGATCATCACAGGTCAGCAAGCGGACAAATACTTCTTTATCGGTCTCGCTCAGCGAATCATATTCATATTCGAAGAACGGCATGATGGAGATATCCAGCTCGCGCATGCCACGACGGCAGGCCCAGTGAACGCGGGAACGATTATTAATATCCAGTTGGTTTTTGCTTTCCATAACAAGACTCTTTTTTAGGATACAGAATGAGAATTCTTTTATATAGAAAGCGATTCTAACAGCCCGTTGCGCAGGGGCGTAACTTTTCAGTGCCCTGTTTTGTCAATCTCTGTGATGTGCTGGAAAACCTGATGCAAACCTGTCGTTTGTCTTACATTCTCTGGAAGGCGTCCTGGAAAAGGCACCAATAACTGTTTTCAAAGCGGATGGGCTCTTTTACCATGGGGCATCAGTCACATTTCATTGACCGGGATTAGAAAATGGCTAACGAATTTCCCTTTCCACCGCAAAAACCTTCAGCGTCTTCGCACCTTCCGCTGACATTGATTTCACTGGAAGACTGGGCACTGGTGACCATGACCGGCGCAGACACCGTGAAATACCTGCAAGGCCAGGTCACTGCGGATGTCGATGCGCTGGCCGCCGATCAGCATATTCTCTGTGCGCACTGTGATGCGAAAGGGAAAATGTGGAGTAATTTGCGCCTGTTCAAGCGTGGCGATGGTATGGCGTTTATTGAACGCCGCAATTTGCGCGACACACAGCTTACAGAAATCAAAAAGTACGCCGTATTTTCTAAAGTGACGTTCACTGCCGATGATGATGTGGTGTTACTCGGTGTGGCAGGTTTTCAGGCCAGTGCTGCTCTGACCGGGCTTTTTTCAACCTTGCCAACGGCTGAACAGCAGGTCGTACAACAAGATGAAACCACACTGCTGCATTTCTCCCTGCCAGCCGAACGTTATCTGATTGTCACCAGCCCGGAAAAAGCCCGTCAGGTGGTGGAAGAACTGGGTGAACAGGCACAACGCAACGACAGCCAGCAATGGCTGGCGCTGGATATCGAAGCCGGATTCCCGGTGATTGATACCGCCAACGCCGTGCAGTTTATCCCGCAGGCCACCAATATTCATGCGCTCGATGGCATCAGCTTTACCAAAGGCTGCTACGCCGGGCAGGAAATGGTGGCGCGAGCAAAATACCGCGGTGCGAACAAACGTGCATTGTACTGGCTGGCAGGCAAAGCGAGCAAAGTGCCTGCCCCGGCGGACGATCTCGAACTGCAACTGGGTGAAAACTGGCGCCGGACCGGCACCGTTCTGGCAGCCGTTCAGCTCAGCGACGGCACGCTTTGGGTTCAGGCCGTGCTGAATAACGATCTGGAAGCCGATGCCAGTCTGCGGGTGCGCGATGACGCGACCAGCCAGTTGAGCATTCAGCCGCTGCCGTATTCGCTGGAAGAAACGAAGTAACTTTCAACCTATTGCCGCCTTCCTGATATGAAGGCGGTGATTATAAATTTACTCGTGAAGGTGTTTGCCTTTCGCATTCAGCAAATCCACATACGCCTGATCCACCAGTTCCTGGCGGTCAATCCCCAACCTTTCCAGTAAGTCTTCTGCAATGACAATGCCCTGCTCAGGCGTTTCATCATCCGCAAGCACAACCTCGAATTCCAGATAATCGCCCAGCCCTTTTACCCTGTCGAGATGCAGACGGGTTTGTCCGATCATAAAAAGAGTCCTCTGTTTGATGACCCGTCCGGCAGCGCCATAGGCCAGCGTCAGGGTTTCGCGCAGACTGCCAGGATCATGCGTTTCTGAAAGTGTGTAGAAGCTGGTTTTCGGTCCCGCCTTGTCAGGACGCTGATAGAAAATCAGCTCGCCGCGATCGGGCGCTAATGTGCGCAATTTCAGGCGTCCGTGCGGACACACGAAAAAAGTGTCGTCCTGCTCAATGATGTCCGGCAATCCATCAGAAAGCAGCGCGATTTTTTCATACAGCGCAGAGAAATCATCTACCCTGGCTTTGATCTCAATGTTTCTGGCCATCTTTCACTCCTTAAAAGTTCATGCGTTTTTATACTGATTCAATGAACATGGAGTGACCTTACAGTGACATTATGTTGAACCGCAAGGGAGTTTGATCTCGCGCGTTAAATCGCCAATCAGGTGCTGCAAAAACAGGTCAGGATGCTAACCTGAATTCAGTTTTTGGAAAATTGAGGGAACGATAATGACCAAAATAGTCACACTCACACTGGCACCTTCGCTCGACAGTGCCACTCTCACCCCTAAGATTTACCCGGAAGGTAAATTGCGTTGTACGGCCCCCGTGTTCGAACCCGGCGGCGGCGGTATTAATGTAGCGCGTGCCATTGTTTATCTGGGCGGCCAGGCTACCGCATTATTTCCGACGGGAGGCCCGACAGGTGCACATCTGGTTCAGTTGCTGCACGACGAGGGGATCACCACAGACACGCTGGAAACCCAGGACTGGACCCGCCAGAACCTGCACGTTCACACCGAAAATACCGGTGAACAGTATCGTTTCGTGATGCCGGGCGCGCGACTTACGGAGGCTGAATTTGCGGGCCTTAGCGCGAAAATCGAAAAGATCCCAGCCGGCTCAATACTGGTCATCAGCGGCAGTTTGCCACCGGGCACGCACATTACGGCACTGACAGAGTTAATCAGGAAAGCGCAGAAAGCCGGTTTACGCTGCATTCTTGACAGTTCGGGTGATGCACTGGCTGCGGGTCTGAAGCTCGGCGGGCTGGCGCTGGTAAAACCGAACCAGAATGAACTGGCCGCGCTGGTCGGGCATTCTCTGGAAAATCCGGGGGATGTTCTGGCTGCAGCTCAGCAAATTATCCGTGACGGTGGTGCTGAACGCGTGGTCGTTTCACTGGGGCCGCAGGGTGCGCTGGCCGTGGACGCGAACAGCTCATTCCAGGTTGTCCCGCCGCCGGTGAAAAAAATGAGTACCGTTGGCGCAGGTGACAGCATGGTCGGCGCGATGACCCTCAAACTGGCCGAAGGGGCTGATTTACTCGACATGGTTCGCTTTGGCGTGGCCGCCGGTAGCGCGGCAACACTCAATATCGGTACGCGTCTGTGCTCGGATAAAGATACTCAGCAAATTTATCAGTATCTGTGCCAGCAAACACCGGCTCATTAGGGCCAAACCCCGCTTCGTGAAGGCTCAGCACCTTCACGAAGCGAAAATTCTTTGTCACTCCTTCACGTATTTACCCTGATTAGCAGATAAACTCGCAGCATCGGGTGTTGCATGCACCTTTCACATCACGCCAGAAAAGGCCGGAGGCCAGAGTCCAGAATGATATGGATTATGCTTGCTGCAATTGTTGTGGTTTTTATTGTGGGTTATTGGTTTATGACAGCAGATACCCGTAAAGCGAATGATTCTCTCGCCAGTCTGTTGAAAATAAAGCCGGTTTATATCGATTCCATGTTGCTGGAAATGGGCAAACGTCAGAGCCAGATGTTTATCCGCTCAATCAGCGGTGGCTATGCTGAAGAAATCCGCAAAGCTGCTTATGTTGTTTTTATTTATCAGACGTTTATTAAAGATCCCTCGGAAGAGAATATCGTCCGCTGGCGAAACATTTTAGTACGCGCGCATCTGCCGCCACAGTTAAGCAGCGAACACGCCGAGCTGGCGCTGTTCTATTTTGCCGAACTGGATATCGAACCCTTCGAGCTGGCGCAGTTTCGCCGCGACTACAACGAAACCTATAACCAAATCCATCTGGTTTAACGTTCCGGTTCGCCTCAGAAATGGCCCTTACCCGGGCCATTTTCTTTTCTGCTGCATTGAAAAAGCAATCTCAGTCAGGACAACCCCTCACACGGCGGGCAAAGTAAACGCCATGAAGGAGAGGAAATGAATCACGACAAAAGCCAGCTTTATCAGCGACGTTTTCAGCAGGTATTTACCTATATAGAACAGCATCTGGACAGTCCGATGACCGTGGAGCAACTAAGTGAAGTCGCCTGTTTCTCACGTTTTCACTTTCATCGGCAGTTCAGCCAGTTCTGTGGGGTCAGCGTCAGCCGCTACATCACGCTGATGCGCCTGAAACGCGCCTCGTTCCGGCTGGTACAAAACCCGCACGAGAAGGTGATTGGTATCGCGCTGGATGCCGGATTTGAAAATCCGGAGTCGTTTTCCCGTGCCTTCAGGAACACTTTTGGCCTGAGCCCCAGCGAGTTTCGCAAAAATCCTGTCTGGGTCGACTGGCATGTGCATTTTCAATTTCCCGGCAGGGAAAATCAGCAGAGGCTGGAAAATATGGAAGTCAAAATCATTGAAGTGGAACCCATGCAGGTCGCGGTGCTGGAACATCTCGGGGATCCGATGCGGGTGAGCAATACGGTCGCAACGTTTATCGAATGGCGCAAAGCTTCCGGGCTTTCGGATTACACACAGCGCGGCACTTACGGTATTCCGTATAACGATCCGCTGGTCACGCCGGGCGAGGAATTCCGCTTCGATGTCTGCGGCGAACTTAACCCGCAGGCTAATGGCACCGTGCCGGAAAATCCGCAGGGAGTGATCGGCAAAACGCTGCCGGGTGGACGTTGCGCGGTGGTTCGACACGTCGGAGCGTATGACCGGATAAGTGACAGTGTTTATTATCTTTATCGCGAATGGTTGCCGCACAGCGGAGAGGAATTACGGGATTTTCCGGTTTATTTCCGCTACCTGCATCTTGATCAGGAATTACCGGAGCATGCGCAGCAAACCGATATTTTGTTGCCGCTGAAATGAGATAAAAACCTGAGGAAACAGCGCTGGTGAAATCAGCGCTGTCTGTTTCTGTTCCGTCGCCGGATTATCTGAACACGTTGTCCAGATAGCTCGCCAGGATCTGGCGTGAACTGAAACCATGGCAAATGCCATAGTAAGTTTCATTGTCGCTGGAGACATCCAGCGGGAAATTCTTGTAGGCTTCACTGCTGCGAAACGATGCTGTGGGTTCAGCAAAACGCTCACTGCGCTCTTTCAGCGCCGGGTGTATTACCAGGGCAGTCCGGCCAAACCGCGCTTCCCGGTTTACATACACATAATGCTCGCCCCGGCGGTAACCGTAAGCTTTATCATCAATAAAATCACGTTCAAACCCTGAGGTTTCTAAAACACGTGCCACTTCATCTGGCCGTAAATACATGGTTGCTCCTCGCTTCTTTAACCGCAAGGCGACCTTACCGCAATAACTCTGCCAGACAATGCGTTTATCCCCGATTTCGGCGTATTTAGGATTTATCTAAATGCCTTAACCCTGAAATTTGAAGGGTTAATCAGCAGGAGATTGCCGCGAAGTATTTACCCATAATCTGAGGGTCAGCAGCCAGGCAATCACCACCATAAATGCCGCCGCAAGATAAATAGACGGCGTCCCAAAATGCGAAATAATCAGCCCGGCTACCGGTCCGGTAATACCGAGCCCGAGATCCAGAAAGGCGGAATACAGCCCCAGCGCCGTGCCCTGATTTTGTGGCGGTACCTGTTTTACCGCTTCCACACCCAGCGCAGGGAAAATCAGCGAGAAGCCGGAACCGGTAAGAAAGGCGCCCAGTTGCACCGACAACGGATCGTGTCCCAGCCAGATCATCAGTAACCCTGCGACTTCAAACACAAAGGACACCAGTGAGACCCGCAGGCCGCCGAACCGGTTAATCATGTTGCCGAAGACGAGGCGCGCGCCGACAAATCCGAGGCTGAATAAGGTGAGCGTGAATGCCGCCCCGCTCCAGCCTTTATCAGCGTAGTAAAGGGTAATAAAGGTGGCGATAACGCCGAACCCGATGGTGCCGAATCCCAGCCCGAGGCCATACAGCCAGATGCGCCCGACCACCGCTTTGAATGCAATCCGCTTACCGGCGGTGACGGAAATCGCGGCTTTCATGCTGGCCAGTATGGCGGCAAACGCGGCAGCGACGATAATCAGTACCGCCACCCCCATCAGCCCGTAAGCATGGTTGAGTAACACGCCGAGCGGCGCACCGACGGCCATTGCGCCGTAAGTCGCCACACCATTCCAGGAAATCACGCGTGCGGTATGTTTCGCGCCTACCGCACCAATTCCCCACAGCGTGGTTCCGGTGCTGCCGAAGCTTTCACCGACACCCAGAAAGATGCGGCCAACACAGAGCATCAGCAGACTCGCCAGCGGAAACGCCGAAAACCAAAACGCCATCGCGTAAAAAATACCGCTGATCCCGCAGCAAATAAGGCCAAAAATGACCACCCGTTTCGGGCCAAGGAGATCGGCATATCGCCCAGCGTGCGGCCGGCTGATGAGCGTCGAGAAATACTGAACACTGATCACCAGCCCCGCCAGCACCGAGTTATATCCCAGCGTGTTATGCACAAAGCCCGGCAACACCGCGAGCGGCAAACCAATGGTCAGATAAACAACGAAAGTGAACAGCATGAACGACAAAATGCGTTTGTTGAGCAGAGCGTTAGAACGCAATGTACTTAAAGACATGGGCGGACCCGAAAATGAGATCACTGAGAGTGGAATAAACAGTATAAACAGGTTTGGCCTTCAAAACGGGCTAAAAATGTTATCGGCTGTAACGCGGATTTTGTTTTGCAGAGAAATCTGAGCCGCATCACGCCAGCCCTCGTCCCGCCTGACTTCTGACACAGTGCCATGGCCTGAAAAGGTCCAAAATCATAGACATTTGTCCTTAAAGAACCATCCGGTACAACATTATGGTCTATGCTTAATACAACAGTCACACAAGGAGAGACGGAATGTTTAAGAGAACAGATAAAGTAGAAAAAAATATCGATCAGGACGTAACCCTGCTGGCGGACACGCTGGATGAAGTGCTTCAGTCTGCAGGTGATAAATCCAAGGATGAATTGGATAAAATCCGCAGCAAAGCACAGGGTGTATTGCGTGAAACCCGTGCGCGTTTCAACAGCGAAAAATTAAGTCAGCAGGCACGCGATGCGGCGGCCACTGCCAATGATTATGTGAAAGATAATCCGTGGTATGGCGTCGGTGCAGGTGCTGCAATCGGTATTGTTATCGGTGTTCTTTTGGGACGCCGCTAACGTAAAAGGCAATTTGCGATGTTTCACTCCTGTGTCGGGAATATGGCTTAAAAACCTGAAACATCCGCGTGGCTCCCTCATTGCCGCGCGATTGCTAAGAAAAGACGACGAGCCTTCGGGCTCCGTTTTCTATTGGTTCTCTTTTGAAGCTTCATGTTCTTTCTCCCATGAATCGCTGTACTGGATGTTTCCAGCGATGGAATGCCACTGAATGCTTTTAAATCTCAATCCGATAATCTCAAGCATATTCGGCGTTGGCGAGCCGGGGATATATGCATGTGAAGTTGCGGCAGACATCACCACCACACCTTCCATAACCACTCTATAAATTTCGTACTCCATCCCGGCGCTGTTTATATCGTAAAACCTGATTTCAGCGCGCTTAAGCCTTCTGCCTTCACAAACGGCAACAGCCAGGTAAGGTGATGTTTTATCTGTTTGTTTATGCAAAATGTACGGGCTATGCATTCTGGATCCCGTCAGGCTCCCGGTGTGGGCATCCACCCCCTGATTCACGGCATGACTACTGCTCATGATCTCTATCGCCCCTTCCCTGCCTGCAGCCAGACATTCACCCTTAACCTGAACACCATTTTCATCGTATAAAAATAGATAAGCGGGTAATGACATTTAATAACCTCCAAAAGTTACGTTACCGTTCAGGTCAATATTGAATTCCAGCCGAAAGGTTTCGTTGTTAAGCTTGTATAGAAGAGAATATCGGTAGCCCTTTTTTAAGGGTGCTTTTAAACATAAATCAGGATATTCAAGATGGATCGGTTCAAAACCTGAATCCAGTAAACGTGTTTTATACTTATCTTCCGAAAAGGTCAGATTGTAATATTGCAATACATCCCCATAAGTAGAGTAAATGCAAATTGTATTACCGTAAATATCTGCCGCACCTTCTTGTGTATACGGAAATCTATCCCCCATCCAACATCCATTAAGAAAAAAACATAAGGTAAAAGTCATCATAATTTTCATGACAAAAATCCTTTTAATATTTTTTTATATTGTTCCTTTAATTCCATTTCATCTTTAGCTGGATCATAGTCCTGATAGTTGATTTCAACACCTGTTCCAAAGAAGCCATAATACTTTAACAACCAATAATCAGAAACAATACTTGCCTGCTGCTCCATCGAGTAATCGCTGAGTTTTTCTTTATTCAGACGATATTGATAATTAACTGCCCAGGAAAATAAACCTCTGGTCCTGACAAACATTCCCTGTTGATGCTGATAGACATGCATCATTTCGTGAAGAAACATATGCTGCAAGATTGTTCCAGCCATTGAAAAGTCATGACTATAAACAGTTTTCTCAAACCACATTTCACCATTGGGTGTCATGGCAGTGGAATTATTTTGCATACCAAAAGGAAGATAACTATCGCGATGGATCCAGACTTCATGGTATCGAATACTATAACTAAATAGCGTTATTGAAAGTTGTATTTCTCCTAAGGTCAGGCGCCTGAGCCCACCTTCTTTTATTTTCTTAAATTCACCCGGCATTTCATATTGCATATATCACCCTCCAGACAGGAAGATTTAATATAATAAAAAAGAAAATAAATACAATTATTTAGATTATGAATAATTCAGCATTAAATTATATTGAGAAGAAGGAAACGTCCCTGTTTCCTTCTTCAATTTTTTCGTATTAAAAACGAATACGGAAAGATTTCGCCTGGCAGGGTTTAAATTCGCCCATTTTCCCGCAACCATTTTCGGTGTTCACCGCTATTTCATCCATGCGCACTTCCTGCCATCCGGTGACGACAGCGTTCACCTGCAGGCTGTCTTGCAGACTTTGCGTTTCCGACGGGTTATAAACCCGCACAATCAGCGCCTCTTCATCTTCGGCTTTTTTCAGCGCACTGAGCACCGAACCCGAAATGCATTTCTGCATCAGACTGAAGCGGGATGGCGTCTTGTTATTCGTCAGGTTTAACTTCATCGCGTCATACGGGATTTTGTTGTAAGTACGCACCGGCGTCAGGTAATCACGCGCATGTTGCATCACGCTGGCCTGAATGTGGTCGCCGCTGAAACCAAACAGTGCAAAACGATAAACCTGTTTGCCGGGCATCTGGGAATCGGGTGTCGGCATTTTAATGCCGGAAGGACGTCCCGGACGCAGCAACAGATTTTCCTTACCCAAAACACCAACGGCACGGAACAGTGTCAGCGCAAAGGTATCGTGCCGCTCCCCCACCACTTCAAACTCGCGTAACCCTTCGGTAAACAGCGCCAGCCCCTGATGACCGTCCTGTAACGCCGCGAAATTCATCAGTTGCCACACAGGCACCGGCGCTTCTTTCCAGCCTTCTGCTTGCCAGTTTTCCATCGCCGGATCCCTTACCGGACGGGTGATACAACCAAACTGATTGTCAGCCACCACCGTCTGGCTGGCAAATGGCGTGGGGATCAGCACCCGCAGGCGGTGATCTTCAGCGTGGTTTGCCAGCGCTATTTCGATCTCAATCCGGCGGCTGTTCTTTGCCAGCGTCACGTTGATGATCACGGGGATTTCACTGTTGAGTGTTCGCATTGCGCGATCTTCCAGCGTACGCGGCAGCGGCATTGTCAGAGAAATGGTCGCGGTACTTTGCCACGGCTGATGCTGATAGCTGACTCCGGCCATCAGGTTGCCAGACGTGAGCAGCCACTCATCGCGCGCCGGAGAATAGTCATATTCATCGCCATCATCCGAGCCGTTTTCCAGCTCCAGTACCTGCTGATAGCGGCGAATGCCGCACTGATCAGCGGCTGTTTTCAAGCACTGCCGCCAGCCGCTGCACCAGCCCGTCCGCCTGTTGCTGCGAACTGATATTCACAAATCCCATCAGCAGGCCGTTCGGACGTAAAGCCTCGCCCCTCACGTGGCGCTCAACCTGCCAGTCGGACAGCGCCTGCACTGCCAGCCCCTGTTCACGGGCATTTGTGGCGATCAGCGCATCGTCCAGTGTGGCATTCAGTGTGGTGCAAAGCTGGATCCCGCCGACCTGCTGGCTCACACGTAATATGTCCGCCGGAAACGCCGCCGTCAGCGCCTTTTCCAGATAGCCGCGCCGCTCAGCATAAAGCTGACGCATCCGTTTCAGATGCCGGTAGAAATGCCCCTGCTCGATAAATTCCGCGATACTGCTTTGCACCAGAGGCGGCGTTCCGCAAATTCGCAGCGGGCAATACGCTTCGATTTTTTCCACCAGGCTGTCCGGCACCACGACATATCCACAGCGAAGCGCCGGAAACATCACTTTGCTGAATGTTCCCGCGTAAATCACCCTTCCCTGCGTATCGAGGCTTTTCAGCGAAGGCAAAGGCTGGCCGTGATAGCGGAACTCGCTGTCGTAATCATCTTCGATAATCCACGCCTGTTGCTGCGCTGCCCAATCCAGCAAGGCCATACGCCGCGCTAAACTCATGGTCACACCGGTCGGACTTTGATGAGCTGGCGTCACCACGGCAAATCGTGCGTTCGCAAACTGCGCCACCGCCTGCGGAACATTCATGCCTTCATCATCAACATTCACCGCCATCGGCGTGGCGCCGGCGGCACGGAAAAATGCCTGCGTGACCGGATAACCCGGGTCTTCCAGCCAGACGCCGTCGCCCGGTTGCAGCAGGCTGCCGATGATCAAATCCAGCACCGGCGCATAGCCGCCGCAAATAAATATCTGTTCAGGACGGCAGGTAAATCCGCGGGAAAGTTGCAGATAACGGGCGACGGCGTGGCGTAAAACGTCCGTCCCTGCCAGCGGCGGATGGCCTAAATCATTCATGCTGGTGTGACGAATTTGCCGTGAAACAATGCGCGACCAGATCGCACGCGGGAACGCATCCAGTGCCGGAAGCCCGAGCTGGAAAGGCAGGGAAGAAACGGAAGGTAACATCGGGTTGACGGGTTTACGCCCGGCATCTTCTCTGACCGGCGAGGGTGCGGGGGCGGATAAACTTTCCGGCGCGCTGACTACCGTTCCGGCCTGTGCGCGGCTTTGCAGAAAGCCTTCCGCCATCAGCAAGCCATAGGCATTTTCAACCGTGGCGCGTGCCACGCCGAGTTCGCTGGCCAGCGCCCGCACCGACGGCACACGGCTGCCGCGTTTAAGCTGTCCTGCCATGATCGCCTGTTTCACCCGCTGATAAATCTGCCGGTAAAGCGGTGCTTTGTGTCGGGGATCGAGATGAAAGGCAAGGTCGAAGCGGTTCATTCATGACCTGCTTAAAGAGACATTTTATGGCCCTGTAGTATAGACCATATGCAGCGTAAAGTAGCGGTCATTGAGACGCACCCTGCGTCGCTGTTTAGCCCGAAACGCCCAGAGGAAATCATCATGACTGCACTTCGCCTGCCTTACTATTCCCTGTCTTCTTCGGTGATGGAACCGATGAAAGCCGCGCTCGGCGCACTGGAAAACGGTCCGCTGGATAACGTGATTATCGAGCTGGCGTTCCTGCGTGTGTCACAAATTAACGGCTGCGCCTATTGCCTGGATATGCATTCCAAAGCGTTGCGTAAAATGGAAGTCGCGCAGACCAAACTGGATCAGCTGGCGGGCTGGCAGGTCAGCCACGTGTATTCTGAGCGTGAACGTGCCGCACTGGCGTGGGCCGAATCACTGACATTCGTTGCCGCTACCGGCGCACCGGACAACGCCTTTGAGCCGCTGAAAGCGCAATTCAGCGACGTGGAAATCTCGGAACTGACCTTCGCCATCGGTCTGATGAATGCGTTTAACCGCCTCGCGGTGGGTATGCGCCAGTAATTTGACCGCTTAAAAAACGAACTGAAAAAAGTTTTTCCTCGCCAGCCCGCTTCCTGCGGGCTTTGCCGCTTTTGCAATAAGCAAATTTAGAAAATCTACATATTGTGTGGTTGAAAATCCAAATCACTACATCTAGTATTCGGTTCATCGGGACGCCACGATGGCACCGACTCTCGCGCCTTTCCCCCGGCTGAAGCAGCCGCACAACGGGAAGGCAAAAATTGTCTCTGATTTCTTACAAGATGGAAATACGAATCATGAGCATTATTATTTACAGTAAACCAGACTGTGTCCAGTGCAACGCGACCTACCGTGCATTAGATAAACAAGGCATCGCTTACGAAGTTGTGGATTTGACTCAGGATGAGCAGGCGCTCGGCCAGGTTCGTGCGATGGGCTATCAGCAGGTTCCGGTGATTGTGGCCGGTGACGATCACTGGTCTGGTTTCCGTCCGGACAAAATCAGCGCCCTGCGCCAGCTCCAGAACGCGTTCTGAGGGCTGGCGGATGAATCCGTTGGTCTATTTTTCCAGCAGTTCAGAAAACACCCATCGTTTCGTCGGCAGAACAGGATTGCCGGCGATCCGTATCCCGGTAGATCGTCAGCCTGAAAAATTGCGTGTGGACTTACCGTATATTCTGGTGGTGCCGAGCTACGGCGGCGGTTCGGCCAAAGGCGCGGTGCCGACACAAGTGATCCGTTTTCTGAACGACGAACATAACCGTTCACTCATCCGCGGCGTTATCGCCGCCGGAAACACCAACTTCGGCGCAGCGTATTGTATTGCCGGCGATATTATTTCCCAAAAATGTCAGGTGCCTTACCTGTACCGTTTTGAGTTGCTGGGAACGCCGGAAGACGTTGCAAAGGTCAGACAGGGAGTAACAGAATTTTGGCAGCGACAGAACTAGCAATCACCGACCCCGGCACCCGCGGCCCGGACTATCACGCGCTTAATGCGATGCTGAATCTGTTCGATGCTAACGGCCAGATCCAGTTTGATAAAGACCGCCTGGCCGCGCGCCAATACTTCCTGCAACACGTCAATCAGAACACGGTGTTTTTCCACAATCTGGCGGAGAAACTGCGTTATCTGGTGGAAGAAGGCTATTACGAAGCCAGCGTGCTGGATCAGTACGCTTTTGACGATATTAAAGCGTTATTCAAACAGGCTTACGCCAAAAAATTCCGCTTCCAGACGTTTCTGGGCGCGTTCAAGTATTACACCAGCTACACGCTGAAAACCTTCGACGGCAAACGCTACCTTGAACGTTATGAAGATCGCGTGTGCATGGTGGCATTGACGCTGGCTCGTGGCGATATCCAGCTCGCTGGCCATTTTGTTGATGAGATCATTTCCGGCCGTTTCCAGCCTGCCACGCCGACGTTCCTTAACTGCGGCAAAAAACAGCGCGGTGAGCTGGTGTCGTGCTTCCTGCTGCGCATTGAAGACAACATGGAATCCATCGGGCGCTCGGTCAACTCGGCGCTGCAGCTTTCCAAACGCGGCGGCGGTGTGGCGTTTATGCTGACCAACATTCGTGAAGTGGGCGCGCCGATTAAGCGCATCGAAAATCAGTCTTCCGGCGTTATTCCGATCATGAAGATGCTGGAAGATGCCTTCTCTTACGCCAACCAGCTCGGTGCGCGTCAGGGCGCGGGGGCGGTCTATCTGAACGCTCATCACCCGGATATTCTGCGTTTCCTCGATACCAAACGCGAAAACGCCGACGAAAAAATCCGGATTAAAACACTGTCGCTGGGTGTGGTTATTCCGGATATCACGTTCGAACTGGCGAAAAATAATGAAGATATGTACCTGTTCTCGCCGTATCACGTGGAGAAAGTGTACGGCGTGCCGATGTCTGAAATCAGCATCAGCGAGAAATATCGCGAGATGGTGAATGACAAGCGCATTCATAAAAGCAAAATCAACGCGCGTGAATTCTTCCAGGTGCTGGCGGAAATTCAGTTCGAATCCGGCTACCCGTACATGATGTTTGAAGACACGGTTAACCGCGCCAATCCGATCAAAGGTCGCATCAATATGAGCAACCTGTGTTCGGAGATTTTGCAGGTGAATTCGCCGACGATCTACGGCGAAGACCTGTCTTATCAGGAAATTGGCAAAGACATTTCCTGTAACCTCGGTTCGCTGAATATCGCTTCGGCGATGGATTCACCGGATTTCGGCAATACTGTCGAAATGGCGGTTCGTGCGCTGACGGCGGTGTCTGACATGAGCCACATCCGCTCAGTGCCATCTATTGATCAGGGGAATCAGGATTCGCACGCCATCGGCCTCGGCCAGATGAATTTGCACGGTTACCTGTGCCGCGAGCGTATTTACTACGGTTCGGAAGAAGGTCTGGATTTCACCAATATCTATTTCTGCACCGTGGCTTTCCACGCGATCCGCGCATCGAACCAGATCGCCATCGAGCGCCAGCAGTCGTTTAAAGGCTTCAGCGATTCCACTTACGCCAGCGGCGCGTATTTCGACAAATATGTCGATGACGCACTGGCGGCGAAATGGCAGCCGAAAACAGAGCGCGTGCGCGAACTGTTTGCAGATGCCGGTATTGCCATTCCGACCACCGCAGACTGGGCGGCGCTGAAAGCCTCCGTGATGCAGCATGGCCTGTATAACCAGAATTTACAGGCGGTGCCGCCCACCGGTTCTATTTCCTACATCAATAATTCGACGTCGAGTATTCATCCGATTGTGTCCCGCGTAGAAATCCGCAAAGAGGGCAAAATTGGCCGTGTGTATTATCCGGCGGCGTTTATGACCAACGACAATCTGGATTACTACCAGGATGCCTATGAAATCGGCCCGGAAAAAATTATTGATACCTACGCCGAAGCCACGCAGCACGTCGATCAGGGGCTGTCGCTGACGCTGTTTTTCCGCGATACCGCCACCACGCGCGACATCAATAAAGCGCAGATTTACGCCTGGCGCAAAGGCATCAAAACCATTTATTACATCCGTCTGCGCCAGATGGCGCTGGAAGGCACCGAAGTTCAGGGCTGCGTTTCCTGCACGCTGTAACCGACTGAAAGGATTTAAAAGATGAGCGCAGTAAAACAATTGTTAGTGCCACAGCCGGTCAGCAAAGCCATTAACTGGAACAAAATCCAGGACGATAAAGATCTGGAAGTGTGGAACCGCCTGACGTCGAACTTCTGGTTGCCGGAAAAGGTGCCGTTGTCGAACGATATTCCGTCCTGGGCGACGCTCAGCGCAAAAGAGAAACAGCTGACGATCCGCGTGTTTACTGGCCTGACGCTGCTGGATACCGTGCAAAACGTGGTCGGCGCACCGACGCTAATGAAGGACGCGGTGACACCGCACGAAGAAGCGGTTTACTCGAATATCTGCTTTATGGAAGCGGTGCATGCGCGTTCTTACAGTTCGATTTTCTCGACGCTGTGCGCCACCGTGGACGTGGATGAAGCCTACCGCTGGAGCGAGGAAAACGTCGCGCTGCAAAACAAAGCCGCAATCATTTTGTCGTATTACGACGGCGAAGACCCGCTGATGAAGAAAGTCGCCAGCGTGTTCCTCGAATCGTTCCTGTTCTATTCCGGTTTCTATCTGCCGATGTACTGGTCGAGCCGCGCCAAGCTGACCAACACCGCCGATCTGATCCGTCTGATCATCCGCGATGAAGCGGTTCACGGTTACTACATCGGCTATAAATTCCAGAAAGCGCTGGCGCTGGAAAGCGAAGAGCGTCAGCGTCAGATCAAGGAGCAGGCGTTTGATCTGATTCAGGATTTGTACGATAACGAGATCCGCTACACCGAAGAACTGTACGACGGTGTAGGCTGGAGCGAAGACGTGAAGAAATTCCTGCATTACAACGCCAACAAAGCGCTGATGAATCTCGGCTACGAAGCCCTGTTCCCGGCCAGCATGGCGGATGTGAATCCGGCGATCCTTTCCGCATTATCGCCAAACGCCGACGAAAACCATGACTTCTTCTCCGGATCCGGTTCGTCATATGTGATCGGCAAAGCCGTCAACACCGAAGACGAGGACTGGGATTTCTAAACAGCTCCTTCCCCTCGTGAGAGGGGAAGGAGGAAAACGGATGTTGCCGTTATTTTTCTCAGCGTTAGTATAGAAACAGTGTTTCAAAACCCTACGCGATCAGAAAAAGGAAACATCATGACGCCCTATCAAGCCTCATCCTCCCGTTACGAAACCATGCAATTCCGCCGTTGCGGTCAGAGCGGTTTACAACTCCCTGCCCTTTCTCTTGGCCTGTGGCACAGCTTCGGCCATGTCAGTCCGCTGGAATCCCAGCGTGCATTGCTGCAAAAAGCCTTCGATTTAGGCATCACCCATTTTGATCTGGCGAATAACTACGGCCCGCCTCCGGGCTCTGCGGAAGAAAATTTTGGCCGTTTGCTGAAGCAGGATTTCGCGCCATATCGCGATGAACTGATCATCTCCACCAAAGCCGGTTACGACATGTGGCCAGGACCGTACGGTTCCGGCGGCTCGCGCAAATATCTGCTGGCCAGCCTCGATCAGAGCCTGCAACGCATGGGGCTGGATTACGTCGATATCTTCTATTCGCACCGGGTGGATGAAGAAACGCCGATGGAAGAAACCGCAGCGGCGCTGGCTTATGCGGTGCAAAGCGGTAAGGCATTGTATGTCGGGATCTCCTCTTACTCGCCGGAACGTACCCAGATCATGGCGGAGTTACTGCGTGAGCTGAAAGTACCGCTGCTGATCCATCAGCCGTCATACAATCTGCTGAACCGCTGGGTGGATAAGAGTGGTTTGCTGGATACGCTGGACCAAAATGGCGCAGGTTGCATCGCCTTTACGCCGCTGGCGCAGGGGTTGCTGACCGGCAAGTATCTCAACGGCATCCCTGACGGCTCGCGCATGCAGGTGGAAGGGAATAAGGTGCGCGGGCTGAACGCCCAAATGCTGTCAGAAGATAACCTGAACAGCCTGCGGTTGCTCAATGAGATGGCGCAGCAGCGCGGACAGACCATGGCGCAGATGGCGCTGAGCTGGCTGCTGAAAGACGATCGCGTGACGTCGGTGCTGATTGGTGCCAGCCGCCCTGAGCAACTGGATGAAAACGTGAAAGCGCTGGATAATCTGCGCTTCACCGCTGAAGAACTGACAGCGATTGATAAGCATGTGGCGGATGGTCAGTTGAATCTTTGGCAGGCTTCGTCAGATAAATAACCATCCAAAACAAACGGGCGGATCTCCTGAAAGGATCCGCCTTTTTTTTAGCTCATCAGTTCTAAACGACGTGCGGTTTCGTAATGATCAACCCAATACTGATTATCCAGTGATGAAATAGTGACGCCTTC
Source organism: Rahnella sp. NRRL B-41462 (assembly GCF_003263525.1). Classification (NCBI taxonomy): domain Bacteria; kingdom Pseudomonadati; phylum Pseudomonadota; class Gammaproteobacteria; order Enterobacterales; family Yersiniaceae; genus Rahnella; species Rahnella sp. NRRL B-41462. The sequence continues at coordinate 24,997 of NZ_JYDF01000061.1, forward strand.
AATTTTCGAGGCATGAATGAACTGATGATCCCCGACATACACGCCGACATGACGATCGCCCGGCGACGTTTTGAAAAACACTAAATCTCCCGGTTTCAGATTATTTTTACTCACTTTTCTGCCGTTCCTGATTTGCTGAAAGGTGGTTCTTGGCAGGCGTGTTTGCAGGGAATCATTAAACAGATGCTGCATCAGCGACGAGCAGTCCACGCCTTTGTGGGTGGTGCCCCCCCAGCGGTAATGCGTCCCCTTCCAGCGCGGATATTCCGCCAGCAGGGCGCTTTTAATATTGTCTGAGTTGCCCGTATTGACCGCAGTCACGGTGGACCCTTTTCCATTAAAAAGTTCGCTATGGAAAAATTTGTAGGTGTCCATCGACTCAAATTCTTTAGGCATATCAAAAGCAAAGGAGTGGATGCTAAACAAACCGGTAACGAGCAGCAGTAAGGCAGAAACAAGCGATTTAATACGGAACATGCGTGGATTCTTTCGTCAAAAAATAGTGCTCTTCCTTACGTGGGAACCTGCTCACGGGGCGGGTGACTCGTCTCTGAGTGCGCAAATAATAACCGCCGGACAATAAATAAGCAGGTTGAATTGAGTCCAAAATTGGACTGGGGATTTTTTCTCAGGAAAACCCACCCCTTAGGCTGAAGGGGTGGGTGAAGGTGTTATGAGAAGAACTTCGCCAGAACAAACAGGCCGACAGAAACGTTGATAGCTCCCCCGATACGGGTAGCGATTTGCGCGAAAGGCATCAGCGTCATGCGGTTGCCGGAGGTCAGAATCGCCACGTCGCCCGTGCCGCCCTGCCCGCTCTGGCAGCAGGAAACAATCGCCACATCGATAGGGTGCATGCCAATTTTCTTACCCACATAAAAACCGGTGCCGACCAGCGCCAGCACTGTGGTCACAATCACCAGCAGGTTCTGAAGGGTGAAAGCGTTGATCAGTTCCTGCCAGGGCGTGATCGCGACACCCACCGCGAACAACACCGGATAAGTTACCGCCGTACGAAAGAATTTATACACCGTCATCGAGCCGTGCTGAATAGTCGGCGAAACACCGTTCGCCAGTTTCACCAGCACCGCCGCAAACAGCATGCCGACCGGCGCTGGCAGGCCGATCCATTTCTGGCCGAGCATCCCGACCATGTACAGCAGGATGGCCAGCAGCGCACCACAGGCCAGCGCGTTGACGCCCGGATTGCCCTCAAATTCATCGGTGCCACTGCCCATCTGGCCTTTTTTCGACGGCATCAGTTGGCCTTCGCCGGTAAGATGCGGATAACGTTTACCAAGCTGGTTCAGCACGCCCGCCAGCACAATGGCCGTCAGGCCACCGAGCATAACAATCGGCAGAATGCGCCCAAGCGCCACGCCCTGCTCCATATGCAGGATGGTCGCGTAACCCATCGACAGCGGGATCGCACCTTCCCCGACACCGCCAGCCATGATCGGCAGGATCAGGAAGAAGAAGGTTTGCATTGGCGGTAAACCTAAAACAGTGCCCATCGCCATACCGGCAATCATGCCGACCACTTCGCCGCACAGCATCGGTACGAAAATACGCATAAAGCCCTGGATCAGCACCTGACGGTTCATGCTCATGATGCTGCCGACAATAATGCAGCAGATATAAAGGTAGAGAATATTGGTGGATTTATAGAATTTGACCGTGGAATCAACAACAACATCCGGCAGCAGGCCGTAATGCACCATCGCCGAAGGAATAAAAGTGGCACAAATCGCCGCGGCCCCCAGTTTACCCACCACAGGTAAGCGTTTACCCAACTCGCCACAGGCAAAACCGAAGAAGGCCAGCGTGGCGACCATCACCACGATGTCACTCGGCAACTTGCCATTCAGGCAATCGAGCAGGATCAGCACGCCCGCCAGCAGGAAAAAGGGCAGCGGGATAATGCCTATCTTGTAGTGATCAAGAATGTGCCACCATTTTTGTCTGGCCGAGAGGCCGGAGGTTTTCGTTTCTTTGACAGCGATGTAGGAATCGTCGGTTGTGCTCATGACATTGCCTCTTTCTTCTGAAGACTTTTCTTATTGATGGTCTGAGCATATGAAAACAGGCGGTCAGCCGGGTGTGAGGTTGTTCAAATTAAAACCGCAGGGATAAAGGTTGTTATGGTGTTTATGGTGTTAATGCACCCTGATTTATAAGGATTATAAGATTAGTAGTAAATCCCGCTATTAACCCTGTTATTACTGTGTGAAATAATCATTATTTTAATCTTCTGTTCACAACTCCGCTTCTCTGCGATTACGACTCACATTTCGCCGTGATAGGCTTATTGAATGTATATCTCAGGTTCGCCATGCTGCAGGTCGTATGAAATTCAGGTTACCTTTTCAGGTAAAACTCTTTTTATCTCTGGTGGTATTTTCCTGCGTGTTGCTGGCACTGCTGGGGGCTATTTTATTTCATATTATTGACCGTCAGTTACATCATGATCTGGGCCAGCGTGCACGGGTTCAGGCCAGCGAGATCGCTCTGATGCCGGGGCTGGCGCAAAAGGTGCAGGCCCGCGATATCCCCGGCATCGCGAAACTAATCCAGCCATTACGCGATAAAAGTGACGCCAGTTATATCGTTATCGGCGATACCCGCGAGCTGCATCTTTATCATTCCGAATCCCCGGAGCGCATAGACCTGCCGATGATTGGCGGTGATAACGCCGGTGTGCTGGCCGGTAAAACCATTATTTCCGTACGTCAGGGCGGCATCGGCGTTTCATTGCGCAGCAAAGCCCCGATTCTGGATGCCAGTAATCAGGTGATCGGCATTGTCTCGGTCGGTTATCTCACCTCTTACATCGATAATATTAATGGCCGCCGTCTGGCGCAGGCCGGTTTATACGGTTTACTGCTTTTATTACTGCTGTTTATTTTTTCATGGATGTTCACCCGCAACGTTAAAAAACAGATGTTCTGGCTGGAACCCAAAGATATTACCCTGCTGGTCCGCCAGCAAAAAGCGTTGCTGGAAGCCATGTATGAGGGCGTATTTGCGATCAACGCCGAAAGGCAACTGATTTCAATTAACCGGGCCGCACGCGAGTTACTGGATATCCGCCAGCCCGAAAACGAGCTACTGGGTAAACCGCTGGCGGAGGTGCTTCAGACGCCGCCCACGTTCTTTACGCAACGTGGTGTCAGTGAAAACAACAGTCAGCATGATCAGATTACGGTACTCAATCAGAGACAGGTGATCGTCAACCGCGTACCCATCGAACTTGAACCCGGTGCAGAAAGTGGCTGGGTATTCAGTTTCCGCGATAAAAATGACATTAATACGCTGAGCAGCCAGCTGAGTCAGGTGAAGCGCTACGCCGATAACCTTCGCATTATGCGCCATGAACAACTGAACTGGACTGCGACGCTGGCGGGCTTGCTGCAAATGCAGCGTTACGACGATGCAATGCGCTATATTCAGGCACAGTCGGAAGGCGCGCAGGCCGTGCTGGATTTCGTCTCAGCACGCTTTACCTCGCCAGCACTTTGTGGCCTGCTGCTGGGGAAATACGTCAGTGCACGCGAAAAAGGTGTCGAGCTGAGTTTCGATCCCGCCTGTCAGCTCACCCGCATACCGGCAGCCATCAGTGAAACCGAACTGATGTCAGTGATTGGTAATTTGCTGGATAACGCCGTGGACGCCACACTGAAAGCACTGACGCCCCCGGCACGGTCGAATTGTATATTTCCGACCGGAACCGGGAACTGCTGATTGAAGTCGCCGATCAGGGCAGCGGCGTGGAAGATGCACTCAAGCCGCACCTGTTTGAACAAGGCGTCACCAGCAAGCCCTCCAGCGGGCAGGACGCCACGGGTGCAGAACACGGTATCGGCCTGTATCTGGTGGCCGGTTATGTCCGTCAGGCGGGTGGCAGCATCGAAATCTCAGACAACACGCCGCAAGGTACAATATTTTCAGTCTTTATCCCGTATCCGGCAGAAGCGTTAACAGGACAGAACCATGAATAACAGCAGCGCACTCGATGTCGTGATTGTGGAAGATGAGCCACATCTGGCTGGTCTGCATCGTGATTTTATCGAGCAAAATTTCAACCTGCGCGTCGTCGGCATTGCGGCCACACTGGAGCAGACGCGTTCTCTGCTGCGCCTGCATCAGCCGCGTCTGATCTTACTCGATAACTATTTGCCGGATGGTCAGGGTGTCGATCTGATCGACAGCCCGTTGCTGAAAAGCTTCGATTGCTCGGTGATTTTCATTACCGCTGCCAGCGATATGCAAACCTGTAGCCAGGCCATGCGCAGCGGCGCGTTCGATTACATCATCAAGCCGGTGTCGTTCCATCGTCTGCGCAGTTCACTCGAGCGCTTTATGCAACTGGTGCAAACGCTGCGTAATGTGAAAGTGGTCGATCAGCGGGCCCTGGATAAGTTGTTCAATCTGCCCGCCAGCGATACACCGGCAGCCCCTTCTGCCAAAGGCATCGAGCCGAATACGCTCGAACTGGTTCAGCGGGTTTTCACGGCGAAACCCGACGTCAGCTGGTCGGTGGAACAGGTGGTTGAAGAGGTTGGGATCAGCAAAACGACCGGTCGCCGCTATCTGGAATATTGCGTGGAAATTGGCTTTATCGGCGTCGAGATGCAGTACGGAAATATCGGTCATCCGAGACGTCTGTATCGCAAAATAGCAGACGAAGAAAAATCCGTATCCTGAGGCCGAATTTCGGCCGTTTTGCGTGAAGAACTTCCCCCTCCCTGCCGGTGTCATCACCGGCGAATTTCCCGCATACCCCGCCTGTTCAGGTGATTATTTCATTACGTAGTCATCTTTCAGACAAGCGGTAAATTCACGGCTTTCACGCAAAGCTCAAATCTCTATTTACCCTTGCAAATCCCCTCCTCATAAAACGCATTAACTTCAGGGAAATACCTCAATAACTCCGTTCTAAAATCACACAAATAAAAAAGACAACAAATCCCATAAAATCAATAAATTACTTATATTTTTAGCGAAAGCATCCGTCGTGAAATTAGGCAAAAACCCAAAGTGCTCTGGCGGGATAAATTGTCATTAATTGTCAGTTTGAATTTACCGAAATTAAACACCGCAAATACAGATAAATACGTAACCAGAAACCCAATCATGAATATTCATCGGAAACATTGAGACTTGTCTCAGAATTTCGATGTGTTAGGGTATAACGCGTTCACTATTTCGTTACAGGCAAAATCCTATACGGTCCAACACAAAAATTAGACATCGAGCCGATACGGCTATTTATATCCAAGGAATGCACATTGCATGGCAATTAAAATCGAAGTAAAGAATCTTTATAAGGTATTTGGCGAAAACCCGGATCGCGCTTTCAAGATGATTGATGCAGGCAAGGGTAAAGAAGAGATTTTTGAGAAAACCGGTCTTTCACTTGGCGTTAAGAATGCCAGTCTGGCCATTGAAGAAGGCGAGATTTTCGTCATCATGGGGTTATCCGGTTCCGGTAAATCCACCATGGTACGCCTTCTCAATCGTCTGATAGAGCCCACCCGTGGCGAAGTCCTGATCGACGGCGAAGACATCGCCAAAATCTCAGAAGCAAAATTGCGCCAGGTGCGCCGCAGTAAAATCAGTATGGTATTTCAGTCCTTTGCGCTGATGCCACACCTGACCGTGTTGAATAACACCGCGTTTGGTATGGAGCTGGCTGGTGTGCCGGTCGAAGAGCGCAATACCAAAGCGCTTGACGCGCTGCGTCAGGTCGGGCTGGAAAACTATGCCAACTCTTATCCGGATGAATTGTCAGGCGGGATGCGCCAGCGTGTCGGTTTAGCGCGTGCTATGGCCAACAACCCTGACATTCTGCTCATGGATGAAGCCTTCTCTGCACTTGACCCGTTAATTCGTACCGAAATGCAGGATGAACTGGTGAAGCTGCAGGCTCAGCATCAGCGCACCATTGTGTTCATTTCTCATGATCTGGACGAAGCCATGCGTATTGGCGACCGCATCGCCATTATGCAGGGCGGCGAAGTGGTACAGGTCGGCACGCCGGAAGACATTCTTAATAATCCGGCCAACGACTATGTGCGCACGTTCTTCCGTGGTGTGGATATCAGTCAGGTCTTCAGTGCCAAAGACATTGCCCGCCGCCGTGGCCGCGCTTATTCGTAAAACCCCCGGTTTTGGTCCACGTGCCGCTCTCAAGCTGCTCGAAGATGAAGACCGCGAATATGGTTATGTACTTGAACGTGGACAGAAATTCATTGGCGTGGTGTCGATTGAATCCCTGAAAACCGCGCTCAAAACCAATCAGTCGCTGGAAAGCGCCTTGCTGGAATCTCCGGCAGCCGTGCAGGCAGACATGCCGCTCAGCGAACTGATTTCCCATGTCGCCGCCGCGCCTTGCGCTGTGCCGGTCGTCAATGAGGACAATAACTATATCGGCATTATTTCCAAAGCCATGCTGCTTCAGGCTCTGGACAAAGAAGGGGGTAACGAATGAGCACTTCAACCATAACGAACACCATTACACAGCACGCGCAGGCCGCTCAGGCCCAGGCTCTCGATCCTTCCGTGGATCCGTGGAGTGCCGATAACGCCAGTGGCGGTGTCGCGCCACAAGCTGACGCCGCCACCCATGCCGCGCCAGCCGATGCAGGCAGCAGTGATCCGTGGGGCGGCAGCAGCGATGCCGCAACCAGCACACCAGACGCGACGCACCATGCCGCCGCCCAGACCAACGACTGGCTGAGTGTCGCGCCGGAACAGCATCAGCATTTTAATATTCTCGATCCGTTTCACAGCACGCTGATCCCGCTCGACCGCTGGGTGACTGAGGGGATCGACTGGCTGGTCGGTAACTTCCGCCCGGTATTTCAGGGGATCCGTGTTCCGGTCGATTTCGTCCTGAGCGGTTTCCAGCATGGTCTGGAATCCCTGCCAGCGCCGATTGCGATCCTGGTCTTCGCCCTGCTCGCCTGGCAGATGGCCGGTTTCGGCATGGGTGCTGCCACGCTGGTTTCGCTGGTGCTGATCGGTGCGATCGGTGCCTGGTCACAGGCGATGGTGACGCTGGCGCTGGTTCTGACCTCGCTGTTCTTCTGTATCCTGATCGGCCTGCCGCTCGGGATATGGCTGGCGCGCAGTCAGAGAGCGGCGAAAATTATCAGGCCGCTGCTTGATGCCATGCAAACCACACCTGCGTTCGTCTATCTGGTGCCGATCGTGATGCTGTTTGGTATCGGTAACGTGCCGGGCGTAGTGGTAACGATTATCTTCGCCCTGCCGCCGGTGGTGCGTCTGACCATTCTGGGTATCAATCAGGTGCCGGAAGACTTGATCGAAGCCGCGAAATCCTTTGGTTCCAGCCCGCGTCAGTTGCTGTTTAAAGTTCAGTTGCCGCTGGCGATGCCGACCATCATGGCCGGTATTAACCAGACGCTGATGCTGGCGCTGTCGATGGTGGTTATCGCCTCGATGATCGCCGTCGGTGGTCTGGGTCAGATGGTACTGCGCGGTATTGGTCGTCTGGATATGGGTCTGGCGTCAGTCGGTGGTGCGGGTATCGTTATTCTCGCCATTATCCTCGACCGTCTCACCCAGTCGATGGGACGCGACAGCCGCAGTAAAGGCGGTCACCGCTGGTTCACCCGCGGTCCTGTCGGTCTGGTGATGAAGCCTTTCACGAAGAAAGCCTGATTCACACACTGCATTTTTCCCGGCGGCTCGCTGCCGGGAACTCTCAAAAAGCTAAAAAAACGCAGTCCACTCTTACGTATTCAACAGCAAGAATAAGGGTTCACCATGCGCACAACTCAGAATAAAACACAGATCAAAGCACTCATCCTCGCAGTATCCATGGCAACTCCCGCTGCTTTCGCTGCCGATTTACCGGGCAAAGGCGTGGTCGTCAAACCGTTGCAAAGTACCATCGCGGAAGAAGCCTTCCAGACAGAACTGGTTAACCGCGCGCTGGAAAAACTGGGCTATGACGTTCAGCAAACCGGCGAAGTGGATTACAACGTGGCGTATACCGCCATCGCCAGCGGCGATTCTACCTACATGGCGGTGAACTGGGAGCCGCTGCAAAAAGACATGTATAACACAGCCGGTGGCGACCAGAAATTCTACCGTCAGGGCACCTACATCAGCGGCGCGGCGCAGGGTTATCTGATCGATAAAAAAACCGCCGACAAATATCACATCCACGATTTGTCACAGCTGAAAGATCCGAAGATCGCCAAACTCTTTGATGCTGACGGCGACGGCAAAGCGGATATGGCGGGTTGTAATCCGGGCTGGGTCTGCGGCCAGGTGATCAATACCCAAATCAAAGCCTACGGTCTGAGCAATACCGTGACGCAAAACGAGGGCAACTATTCGGCGATTATCGCTGACACCCTCACCCGGTTTAAATCCGGTAAGCCGGTGTTGTACTTCACCTGGACGCCGTACTGGGTCAGCAACGAGATGAAACCGGGCAAAGACGTGGTCTGGCTGACTGTGCCGTTCTCGGCCAATCCGGGTTCGCAGAAAGATCTCGATACCACGCTGCCGAACGGCAAGAACTACGGTTTCCCGGTCAATAACGAACACATCGTGGCGAACAAAGCCTGGGCTGAGAAAAACCCGGCGGCCGCGAAACTGTTCGCCATCATGAAACTGCCACTGGCCGACGTGAATGCGCAGAACCTGCGGATGCATGAAGGTGAATCCTCATCAGAAGATATCCAGCAGCATGTTGATGGCTGGATCAAGGCGCATCAGGCGACCTTCGATGGCTGGATCAAAGAAGCTGCCGCCGCAGCAAAATAACGCATTATAAAAATCGAGGAATTTATGAAAAAGACAGGAATCTGGGCAGTTGCCGCCCTCACCACATTTGCAACAGCCACCACATTCGCCGCCGATCTGCCGGGTAAAGGCATCAGCGTGACACCCGTTCAGAGCACCATCAGCGAAGAGTCTTTTCAGACAGAACTGGTCAGCAAGGCGCTGGAGAAACTGGGCTATGACGTTCAGCCAACCCGCGAGGTCGATTACAACGTCGGCTACACCACCCTGGCTGCCGGTGATGCCACTTTCACCGCCGTCAACTGGTCGCCACTGCATGATGAAATGTACAAAGCCGCCGGTGGCGACAAAGTGTTTTACCGTGAAGGGACTTACGTGACCGGCGCGGCACAGGGCTGGCTGATCGATAAGAAAACCGCTGAGAAATACCACATCACTAATATCGAACAGCTGAAAGACCCGAAACTGGCCAAACTGTTTGATACCAACGGCGACGGCAAAGCCGATCTGACCGGTTGTACACCGGGCTGGGGCTGCGAAGCGGCGCTGAATGAACAGCTGAAAGCCTATGGTCTTGAACCGACCGTGACGCACAATCAGGGTAACTACTCTGCGATGATCGCTGACACCATCACGCGTTACAAAGAAGGTAAACCGATCTTCTATTACACCTGGACGCCGTACTGGGTGAGCAATGTGCTGATCCCGGGCAAAGACGTGCTGTGGATGCAGGTACCGTTCTCCGTGGTGCCAGGGGATAAAAACGCCGATACCAAACTGCCAAATGGCAAAAACTACGGTTTCCCGGTGAGCACTATGCACATCGTGGCGAACAAAGCCTGGGCTGAGAAAAACCCGGCGGCAGCAAAACTGTTTGCCATCATGAAACTGCCTCTGAAAGACATCAATGCGCAGAACGCCGCGATGCACGCGGGTAAAAATTCAGATGCGGATATCGCTGCACAGACCGACGGCTGGATCAAAGCCCATCAGGAAGAATTTGATGGCTGGGTAAAAGAAGCGGCTGCTGCGGCGAAATAACGCAGTCACAGACTCAGTAAGGCCAGCGGGCGGAGAGAGATCTCCGCCCGTTTTTTTGTGGGTGATTGCTGGTGTGTGTATTGGTGTGTATAATCATCCATCACCAAGGAGAGCCCATGAAATCAACGGAATTGATTAAAGCGCTGCTTGCAGCGGGTTGTGAACTCAAGCGTCACCGGGGAGGAAGTCATCAAATTTGGTGGTCACCTGTCACCAACAAAACCTTTCCCGTTCCCCACCCCAAAAATGATTTACCTGTGGGAACTCTCAAATCCATTAGAAAAATGGCAGGGATATGATCCTGCAACTGGAGGTTGAATATGTTCTTTTCAGTCGGTCTTGAAACACCAAAAGATGACAAAACCGCTTACGGTATGGTGGTACCTGCATTTACCGCGTTTGATTACGGATGCTTCTCTGCAGCGGATACCCGTGAAGAAATCGCCCCTATGGTTCGCGAAGCCATCCTGATGACAGTAGAAGATTTGATCGAAAGCGAACGCTTTGTTGTTGACGATATTTTTGATGCAGGCCATTTGGTGTATGCCGCTAATCCCGAATATGCCGACTTCGATACCTGGTTTTTGATTGATATTGATCTCTCGGAATTCGAAGGGAAAGCGCATCGAATCAATATTTCGCTGCCTGACACCCTGATCAAACGCATTGATAATAAAGTTAAAAATCATCCGTCATATCGCGACCGCAGCCATTTTCTGGCGATGGCCGCACGTAAAGAATTGCTGACCTGACAATCTGACAGCAGGAAACCCTCCTGCTGGCGACTCCCTTGCCACTGTGTCTATTACAAAACCAAATAGTTGCCATTAAAACTATTCATTGGTTTAATATTTCAACCAAAACGATAATCATCATCCGAATTTCCCCTGATTCTTCAATAAGATCTGTTAAATCTCATTATGAAAAAAACGACCACACATTCCCCACTCAGCCCGGCACTGATTATTCTGATGGCGGTGGCCACCGGGCTTGCCGTCGCCAGTAACTATTATCCGCAACCGTTGCTGGAAACCATCGCCCGCGCTTTTAATCTTTCCGTCAATCAGGCCGGGTTTATTGTGACGGTGGCGCAGCTCGGTTACGCCTGTGGGTTGATGTTTATCGTGCCGCTGGGCGATATGTTTGAGCGTCGCGGTTTAATCGTGCTGATGACGCTGCTTTCCGCCGCCGGACTGCTGATCACCGCCATGGCGCCCACGCTGACCGTCATGCTGGTCGGGACGGCGCTGACAGGACTGTTCTCGGTCGTGGCGCAGATTCTGGTGCCGCTGGCCGCCACACTGGCGGAACCGGAGCGTCGCGGTAAAGTGGTCGGACTGATTATGTCTGGCTTGCTGCTGGGTATTCTGCTGGCGCGAACCGTCGCTGGTGCGCTGGCGTCGCTGGGCGGCTGGCGGACGGTGTACTGGGTTGCCAGTGCGCTGATGATCGTGATGGCGCTGGTGCTGTGGCGCAAGCTGCCGAAACATCAGCAAAAAACGGATCTGAATTATCCGCAACTGCTGAAATCCATTTTTACGCTGTTCATCCACACGCCGGTGTTACGTACCCGCGCGCTGATCGGCATGTTCTGCTTCGCCAACTTCAGCATTTTGTGGACGTCGATGGCGTTCCTGCTGGCTGGCCCGGCGTATCACTATTCCGAAGGGGTAATCGGCCTGTTTGGTCTGGTGGGGGCGGCGGGGGCACTGGCGGCCACCCGTGCAGGGAATCTGGCGGATAAAGGCAAAGCGCATCTGACCACGACCGCCGGGCTGGTGCTGCTGTTACTGTCATGGGCTGCGATTGCCCTGGGACAACACTCGGTGATTTCGCTGATTATCGGTATCATCGTTTTGGACCTTTCGGTTCAGGGCGTACACATCACCAACCAAAGTGTTATCTATAAAACGATGCCGGAAGCGCGTAACCGCCTGACGGCGGGTTACATGACGACGTACTTTATCGGGGGTGCGGCAGGTTCACTGGTGTCGGCTTCAGCCTATCAGGCGGCAGGCTGGTACGGGGTCTCAGCAGCAGGCATCGTCATGTGTATACTGAATTTACTGGTCTGGTGGAAGGGTCATAAGTACACACTGGCCTGATAACGTACGAAACTACATCAGGCGGGAATCATCACCCCTCCTGATTAGCTTGCGAATAGTCATTTGGGAAATTTATTTGAACCAAAGGGTGTCAACAATACTTACAGTCTGGTAATGTTTACGCCATGAATTATTCGCTGGCAACCATCCGGTTTCACAATGTTTCAAATATCCATGCAAACCAATCCAGATCTCGAAGCACCTGACCCCGTCCGCGTTTCCACTTTCGCACAAGGTATTACCGATAGCCTTCCTATCGTGATTGGTTATCTGCCCATTGCTTTTGCATTCGGGCTCAGCGCGGTCAAACTAGGTTTCACTCCCGCTGAAAGTCTGCTGTTTTCCATTCTTATCTACGCTGGCGCCAGCCAGTTTGTGATCACCGCGCTGCTCAGTGCAGGAATGTCGTTGTGGGTTTCCGCCCTGACCGTGATGGCGATGGATGTCCGGCACGTGCTGTACGGCCCGTCGCTGCGCAATCGCCTGGCGGGAAAGCTCAATGGTAAAAAAACGGCGCTCTGGGCATTCGGCCTGACGGACGAAGTGTTCGCTGCCGCCACCGCCAGGCTGATCCGTGATAAACGCAGCTGGAGTGAAAACTGGATGTGCGGCATTGCGCTGTCATCGTGGCTGTCGTGGGTATCGGGCACCGCCGTGGGTGCACTGTTTGGTAATGGTCCGCTGGAAAATTTCCCGGCCGTCGAAGCCGCGCTGGGATTTATGTTACCGGCGCTGTTTCTGAGTTTCCTGCTCGCTGCTTTTAAGCGCCAGCAGAGCATAGTGTTTGTCGCCTCGCTGGCCGGTGCGCTGGGCGGGCTGTTGTTCTGGTCGATCCCCGCTGCCATAGGCGGTGGTCTGGGCGCAGGGTGCCTTGCCGCCCTGCTGCAACGTCCTCAATCCCCTTCTGCCACGGAGATAACCTCAGATGAGCACTGATGTCATTCTGGTTTGTCTGCTCGTCGGCACCGTCAATTACCTGTTCCGGTATCTGCCTCTGCGCCTGGGTTCGCGGCAGAAATCGGGACTGAAAAATGGCCCGCTCTCCCGCGTGCTCGACAGCATTGGTATCGCGTCAATTTGCGCGCTGCTGGTGGTTTCAGGCACCCCTGAAATTCTGCGCGATCAACAAAAGCTGCTGCCGTCACTGGCCGGTTTCGTTCTGCTCGCACTGATTTTCTGGCGCACCAAAAGCATCATTATTGCCACCCTGACCGGTGCCGTAGTGTACGGACTGGTGTTCAAGGTGATGCTGCTGGCAAGCTGAGGACCATTTTTACCGTAAGGCAACACCCGGGCAAAGTCTGCCTGATACATTAAACATCGAATAATTCACCGGAGTTATGAATAACACTAATTGCTAAAGAATTGGTGATTCATGACATTGATATTATTAATTACCATCGTTACTATGTCATTCGTAACTAATGAGGCTTCTCATATGGACAGTTCGTTCGCGCCAATTGAAAACATGTTGAATTTCCGGGCTAAAAAGCAAAAAGATTTCCCTTATCAGGAAATTCTGCTGACCCGCCTGTGTATGCACATGCAAAGTAAATTGCTTGAAAACCGTAATAAGATGCTGAAAGCACAAGGAATTAATGAAACGCTGTTTATGGCGTTACTCACCCTTGATGCGCAGGAAAGTCACAGTATTCAGCCTTCGGAGCTAAGCTCTGCGCTAGGTTCATCCCGTACCAACGCCACCCGTATTGCGGATGAGTTGGAAAAACGCGGATGGATCGAACGCCGTGAAAGCGATAACGACCGCCGGTGTCTGCATTTGCACCTGACGGCTGACGGTGAAGCCTTTATTCAGAAGTTACTGCCGCCTCAACATAAGAGCCTGCATTTTCTCTGGTCGACATTAGACGCAGATGAACAGAAGCAGTTAGAAACCCTGACGCGCAAACTGTTAACTCGCCTTGATCAGATGGATGCGACAGCACCACAACAATTCTAGATTTCTGTTCAGGTAAACCACACATGTCACTCCAAGCTCGCTGGAGGCTTACGCCGCTGTTTGCCGTTTTGACGTTGGCCGGCTGCGCCTCCAGTAATAATATTGCTCCTCAGTCGTCGCTGCTGGATACGCAACAGCTTCATCTGCAGCAGGAAAAAGTCAGTTCCCTGACCATCGGTCCTCAGTGGTGGCGCAGTCTTAATGACCCGCAACTCGATAATCTGATGACTACGACGTTGCAAAACTCGCCATCATTACGTCAGGCAGCCGCCCGCGTGCGCGAAGCGCAAAGTGTGATGGGAGAAGCTGATGCCGCCAATGGCCCTTATCTGGATTTGAACGGTTCAACGCGTCGTGAACGTGTCGCAAAAAACACGATCCCGCCGTTTTTGACCAGTTATCCCGAAGCGCCAATTTACGACAGCAGCAACAGCCTCGGGCTGAATCTGAGCTATGAGTTTGACTGGTGGGGGAAATACCGCAATCAGGTGAATGCCGCGAAAGCACAGGTGGATTCCGCCCGTGCTGAACAGGCTGAAGCCGCTCTGACGCTGACCAGTTCGGTGGCGTCAGCCTATTATCAGTTGCAGGCAGATCTTGCCTTGCAGGATGTTCTGCAACACGAAGTGGACAATAATCAGCATCTGGCTGATTTGCGTAAAGCGCAATATCAGGCAGGCGTGTACGGTGTTGAAATTCCGCAACAAACCCAGGCTCAGGCCGACAGTGCCAAACAGCAAATCATCAATCTGAAAGCGCAAACCGAACAGCTAAGACATCAGCTTTCCGCGCTGGCCGGACGTGGTCCGGATGCCATGAACGGGCTGCACGCCGTGGCATTGCCGTCGCCTGACGCGCTGGCACCGAAAGGTGAACTGACGCTGGATTTACTCGGCAAACGCCCGGACATCGCTGCACAACGTGATCTGGTGGAGTCCTATTCCCTGCGGGTCAGTGCCGCGAAAAAAGAATTTTATCCAAGCCTTTCCATCAGTGCCTTCGGCGGTCTGACAACCACCAACTACGGCGGCACCAGCCCGAATCTTTTTGAAGCAGCCAGTAAAGCCTGGAATATCGCGCCCGCCATTTCGCTGCCAATTTTCCACGCCGGTGCGCTGCGCTCCAAACTGGGCGAAGAGTCCGCGTTATATGACCAGTCTGTTGAGTCGTATAACCAGACCATCCTGAACGCCATCCAGCAAACTGCGGATGCCATTACTGTCTCGAAAAGCAGCGTTGAACAATTGCAGCAGGCGTCTTCTGCCGCTAAATCGCTGGAAGAGGTGTATCGCGTTTCAGATGCAAGATACAACGCTGGCGTCATCGGACGGGATGAGCTGTTAACCAGCCAGTCAGCACTCCTGCAACAACAGCAGGCGCAACTCACTGCCAGCAGTCAGTTGATGCAGGCAAAAATCAGTCTCATCCGTGCGCTTGGGGGTGGCTATCAGGCCCCTGCCGCGGACCAAAAATCATAATAAAAGACTCAGTGTGGAGAAGACCATGAGCGCAAATGCCGACACTCAGGCAACGCCGCAAGCTCCGAAAAATAAGAAAAAGACGCGCAAAGTCGCGATGCTCTTGTTAACCGGAATTTTCATTATTATTGCCATCGCCTACCTGTTCTACTGGCTGCTGGTATTACGTCATTTCCAGTCTACCGACGATGCTTACGTGGCCGGTAATCAGGTACAGATTATGGCGCAGGTGTCGGGCAGCGTGACCGACGTCAACTTCGACAGCACCGACTTTGTGAAAAAAGGCGACGTGCTGGTGACCCTCGATCCGACCGATGCAGAGCAGGCTTTCGAGCGCTCTAAAACGGCGCTGGCAAACAGCGTGCGTCAGACGCATCAGTTGATCATCAACGGCAAGCAATATCAGGCCAATATCGCGCTGCGTCAGACCCAACTGCAACAGGCACAGACTGACCTTAAGCGCCGCATTGTGCTGGGTAATGTCGATGCCATTGGCCGCGAAGAACTGCAACACGCCCGTGACGCCGTCGATACCGCGAAAGCGCAATACGATGTCGCTGTTCAGCAGTACAACGCCAATCAGGCGATGATTCTGGATACGCCGGTCGATAAACAGCCGCAAGTTCTGCAGGCCGCCGCGCAGGTTCGTGACGCATGGCTTGCCCTGCAACGTACTAAAGTGCGCAGCCCTGTTGACGGTTTCGTTTCACGCCGTGCCGTACAAATCGGCCAGCAGATCAGCCCGACAACGTCCCTGATGGCCGTGGTGCCAGCGCATCACATCTGGGTTGATGCCAACTTTAAAGAAACCCAGCTGGCGAATATGCGTATTGGTCAGGTGGCAACCGTGGTCAGCGATATGTATGGCGATGACGTGAAATACCACGGCAAAGTCGTCGGTATGGACATGGGCACCGGCGGCGCGTTCTCGCTGTTACCTGCGCAAAATGCCACCGGCAACTGGATCAAAGTGGTTCAGCGTCTGCCGGTTCGTATCGAACTTAACGATCAGGAAGTGGCTGAACATCCGCTGCGTATCGGTTTATCGACACTGGTAACGGTTGATACTCAGAATCGCGATGGCCTGGTGCTGGCCGATAAAGTCCGTACCGAACCGTTGTATCAGACTTCAGCACTGACGCTGGATCTGGCACCGGTTAACGCCATTATTGCTGACGTTATTCATGCCAATGCAGGCTAAAACATCCGGAGGCCTCTGTGGCAAATAAACCGCTGGTAGGCGCCCCGCTGGCCTGGATGACGGTGGCTTTGTCTATGGCCACCTTTATGCAGGTGCTGGACTCGACGATCGCCAACGTGGCGATCCCGACCATCGCCGGGAATCTGGGTGCCTCGAACTCACAGGGTACCTGGGTTATCACCTCATTCGGGGTGGCGAATGCCATCTCGATCCCGATCACCGGCTGGCTGGCAAAACGCATCGGTGAGGTCAAACTGTTCCTGTGGTCCACAGTACTGTTTGCCCTCGCTTCATGGTTGTGCGGGATGTCCAACAGTCTGGAAATGCTGATCTTCTTCCGTGTGTTGCAGGGCGTGGTGGCAGGTCCGCTGATCCCGTTATCACAAAGTCTGTTACTGAATAACTATCCACCGGCCAAGCGGAGTACCGCGCTCGCGCTCTGGTCGATGACGGTGATCGTCGCCCCGATTTGCGGGCCGATCCTCGGCGGGTATATCAGTGATAACTATCACTGGGGATGGATCTTCTTTATTAACGTGCCGATTGGTCTGGCCGTGGTGTTCCTGACGCTCAGAACGCTGAAGGGACGCGAAACCGCCACGCAGATCCGTCCGATCGACAGTGTGGGATTAGTGCTGCTGGTGCTGGGTATCGGTGCCTTGCAGGTGATGCTCGACCGGGGTAAAGAACTCGACTGGTTTAACTCGACGGAAATTATCGTGCTGGCGGTCGTGGCGGTGGTCGCGCTCTGTTTCCTTGTGGTCTGGGAACTGACCGACGACCATCCGATCGTCGACTTGTCACTGTTTAAATCGCGAAACTTTACCATCGGCGTGCTGTGTATCAGCCTGGCCTACATGCTCTACTTCGGCGCGATTGTGTTGCTGCCGCAGCTGTTGCAGGAGGTTTACGGGTATACCGCCACCTGGGCCGGTCTGGCGTCCGCGCCGGTGGGTATTTTGCCGGTACTGATGTCGCCGATTATCGGGCGTTTCGCGCACCGTCTGGATATGCGAAAGCTGGTGACCTTCAGCTTTATCATGTATGCCTACTGCTTCTTCTGGCGTGCGTATACGTTCGAACCGGGGATGGATTTTGGCGCATCCGCCTGGCCGCAGTTTATTCAGGGCTTCGCGGTGGGTTGCTTCTTCATGCCGCTGACCACCATTATTCTGTCGGGATTACCGCCGGAACGGATGGCGGCGGCATCGAGTCTGTCGAACTTTATCCGTACACTGGCGGGGTCGATTGGTACGTCAATCACCACCACGTTATGGTCGAACCGTGAATCGCTGCATCACGCCCAGTTAACGGAAAACATCACGCCGTATAATCCGGCGGCGACGCAGACTTATCAGCAGCTCGAAGGTCTCGGTATGAGCCACCAGCAGGCTTCAGGATGGATAGCGCGGGAGATCACCAATCAGGGATTAATTATCTCTGCCAACGAGATTTTCTGGTTATCCGGCGGGGCGTTCCTGGTGTTGCTGATTTTAATCTGGTTCGCCCGACCGCCATTCACCAGTGGCGGTGGCGCGGGTGGTGCGCACTGATTCAGATAAACCCTGAATGTCAGAAAGCAAAACGGACGCCTTATGCGTCCGTTTTTTATGGCTGAAACCGGGCGATTACGCCTGGTTCTGACGCCACCATTCTGCCAGCAAAATACCGGATGCCACGGAAACGTTGAGGCTTTCCACTTTACCGGTACCGCCGATAGACACGCTCAGGTCGCCCTGCTGCCATGCGCTGTCAGATAAACCATCACTTTCTTCGCCCAGCACCAGCACCATTTTGGCCGGTAACTGCGCTTTGCCCAGCGCCGTACCTTTATGGCTCGACGTGGTCACGATGGTGTATCCCGCTTTACGGAAGGTTTCCAGCACTTCAAGGAAGTTATCCGCGCTGATGGCTTTAACGTGTTCTGCGCCGCCTTCAGCGGTACGGACTGCTGCGCCAGATTCCAGCTGGGCCGGATCCTGAACCATCATCCCGTTGATACCAAAATGCGCACAAGAACGCATGATACCGCCGAGGTTGTGCGGGTTACCGACGTTTTCCAGCGCCAGCACACAGTCTTTCGCCGGAGCCGTTTGCAGATACGTTTCTGCATCCAGACCCTGACGTTTTTTGATCAGGAAGCACACGCCGCCGTGGTGTTCGGTGCCGGAGGCTTTCGCCAGTTCGTCATCTTCAACCACATGGTAGGCTTTGCGGTTCGCCGCCATCCAGCGCAGCGCTTCGCGGAAACGCGGAGTCACGGACTGCACAAACCATGCACGCACAATCGCGTCCGGACGGCTGGCAAACAGTGCCTGACAGGCGTTTTCGCCATACACACGGGTTTCTTCCTGACGCTGACGACGCAGTTGTTCAGGATCGATAAAGCTTTTACCGCTGATACCGCCGTGATCCGGAACAGATTCATCTGCCGGCGGACGTGAAACTGTTTTCCACGGCGAAGAGTACGGGCCGTCGTCGTCACGCGCCGGACGACGCGGGCGATCATCACCACGGCGTGGTGCCGGTCCGCGGGAATCGCCACGGGAATCGCTGCTGCGACGCTCATTGCGGCGGGCATCGTCTGGACGGGAACCCTGGCGAGGTTTATCGCCCGGACGTCCTTTATTGTTAGAAGGACGTTTATCGTTATTGCGGTTATCGCCGTCGTCGTCACTGCGGACGTACATCACTTTGACTTTGCCGTTCTTGCCACTGAATGAATCGTTCATTTTTCTCTCCACCTACGCGCAGGGCGCGAAGATTACCTGATGTCTGTGAGCTAAGCCACAGGCTTTGGACCAAAAGCTAAAAACTATCGTAATCATTGAATAAACCACGTTGTTTACGTGACGTATCGACCCCATACTTACAACATATAATTAACATATCAGCCGTGTTCTTTACCGCTTTTAAGGATAAAACCGGGGTTGTGGTTGATACCATTCTCACGTTAAGCAATGTAGAGGCTATTTTATGAATACGGTTTGTTCATCATGTCAGGCCACCAACCGCCTGCCTGAGGATCGTATCGACGACGGCGCAAAATGCGGCCGTTGCGGTCATGCACTTTTTGAAGGCGATGTCATTCACGCGACTGCCGCCACGCTGGACAAATACCTGCAGGATGATCTGCCGGTGGTTGTCGATTTCTGGGCACCGTGGTGTGGCCCTTGTGTTAACTTTGCACCGATTTTTGAAGACGTTGCACAGGAACGCGCCGGTAAAATCCGCTTCATCAAGGTTAATACCGAAGCTGAACCTGAACTGAGCGCGCGGTTCCGTATCCGCAGTATTCCGACCATTATGGTATTTAATGAAGGCAAAATGGTCGATATGTTGAGTGGAGCAATGCCTAAAGCACCGTTCAACAACTGGCTTAATGAATCATTGTAACGCATAAGCCGCTATAAAGCCCTGCTGAAGGCCCGTCACCGCACGGGCCTTTTTCTGTTCCGAACACAAGCCACTTGCCTGCCACCACCGGGCGATTAGAATAGCCGTTTTTCGCATACCGGAATGCCTATGTCAGACAATGCCGTCCTTCGCCTGCGTGAGCAGCGTTTAGCCCGATCCACCCGTCCTTTTCTTGCGCGTGGTTCACGGGCGATACGCTGTCAGACCTGCCTGTTGCCCAAACGCCACTGCATCTGCGCCACGCGCGAAATTCATCAGGCCACCAGCCGTTTTTGTCTGGTGATGTTTGACACGGAGCCGATGAAACCGAGCAATACGGGTCGCTTAATCGCGGACGTGTTGCCGGATACGCAGGCGTTTTTGTGGTCACGCACGCAAACCGATCCGGCTCTGCTGGAAGCAATTGCGGACCCGCAGCGTCAGGCTTATGTGGTGTTTCCCGCCTCTTTCGCCGAACCGCCGCGTCAGGTGTTTACCGAAGTTCCGGCGGGCAGCAAACCGCCTTTATTCATTATGCTCGACGGCACCTGGAACGAAGCGCGCAAAATGTTCCGCAAAAGCCCGTATCTGGATAATTTGCCGGTTTTCTCTCTCGATGTAAGCGCCAGCTCCGGCTATATCCTTCGGGAAGCCTCGCGCCCGGAACTGCATTGCACCGTGGAAGTGGCCGCCGCCCTGCTGGAAAAAGCCGGTGATCTCGATGCTTCAGCGGGCCTCTCACGCCACTTTACCCATTTCCGCACCCAGTATCTGGCCGGAAAACCCCATCATCCGGTGCACCAGCTCACAGCAAAGAACGAAGAAAACCTCTAGAATCATGGGAACATGATGAACCGGAGACGTTATGAGTCAGCGCGGACTGGAAGCCTTATTACGACCTGAATCTATCGCGGTCATTGGCGCGAGCAATAAACCGGGGCGGGCCGGATATCTGATGATGCGCAATCTGCTCGACAGCGGATTCAATGGCCCGGTGCTGCCGGTTACACCCGCTTATCGCGCGGTGTGCGGCGTACTGACCTGGCGGGATGTCGCCAGCCTGCCGATGTCGCCCGATCTCGCCATTCTCTGTACCCACGCTGACCGCAATCTTGCATTGCTCGAACAGCTCGGCGAACGTGGCTGCAAGACGGTCATTGTGCTTTCCTCACAGCCACAACAATTCGTTGAACTCAAAACCAGCGCCCAGCGCTTTTCGATGCGCCTGCTCGGACCCAACAGCCTGGGCATTCTTGCACCGTGGCAAAAACTAAACGCCAGTTTTTCGCCGGTGCCCATCCTGCCCGGTAAGCTGGCGTTTATTTCGCAATCGGCTGCGGTCGCCAATACGATTCTGGACTGGGCGCAACAGCGTGCCGTCGGCTTTTCCTATTTCGTATCACTGGGCGACAGCCTGGATATTGATGTCGATGACCTGCTCGATTTCCTCGCCCGCGACAGTAAAACCAGCGCTATTTTGCTCTATCTCGAACACATCAGCGATGCACGGCGCTTTCTTTCTGCCTCACGCAGTGCCTCACGCAATAAACCGATTCTGGTGATCAAAAGTGGTCGCAGCGGACAGGCGCAGCAATTACTCAACAGCCCGCTTAGCCTCGACGCCGCCTATGATGCGGCTATTCAGCGCGCCGGTTTACTGCGCGTGCAGGATACGCACGAGCTGTTTTCCGCCGTTGAAACGCTGAGCCATATGCGCCCGTTACGCGGTGAGCGTTTGTTTATCATCAGTAACGGTGCCGCTCCTGCCGCGATGGCGCTGGATCAGTTGCTTTCGCGTAACGGCAAACTGGCGAAACTGAGCGATGAAACCTGCCAAAAACTGAGTGCCATTCTGCCTGACAATATTGCCGTCTCGAATCCGCTGGATTTGCATGATGACGCCACACCGCAGCTGTATCAGGCTGTGATGACCACCCTGCTGGACAGCACTGATTACGATGCGCTGCTGGTGATCCACGCCCCCAGCGCCGTCGCACACGGTACGGTGACCGCCAGCCATCTGATCGATGCTGTGCATAAGCATTCGCGTGGCAAATACATCACGCTGCTAACCAACTGGTGCGGCGAGTTTTCCTCGCAGGAAGCCCGCAAGTTATTCACCGAAGCCGGGATCCCGACTTACCGGACACCGGAAGGAACGGTGACGGCGTTTATGCATATGGTGGAATATCGCCGGAACCAAAAGCAGCTGAAAGAAACACCGGCACTTCCGGCCGACCTCGAGCAGAACACTGATCAGGCGCATCAGTTGATCGCCCGCACACTGGCGGAAGGCACGACACAGCTGGATACACATGAGGTACGCCCGATTTTGCAGGCGTACGGCATGAATGTGCTGCCGACGTGGATTGCCAGCGACAGCGCAGAAGCGGTGAATATCGCCAGCCAGGTGGGTTATCCGGTGGCGCTGAAATTACGATCCCCTGACATCCCGCATAATTCTGAAGTACAGGGCGTGATGTTATATCTGCGTACCGCCAGCGAAGTCGCGCAGGCGGCGAATGCCATTTTTGACCGTGCCAGACAGGCGTTTCCGCAGGCGAGAATTCTGGGGCTGCTGGTGCAAACCATGGCCAACCGGCCAGGCTCACAAGAATTGCGCGTGGTGGTCGAACAGGATCCGGTATTCGGCCCGCTGATCATGCTGGCCGAAGGCGGTACCGACTGGCGACCTGAAAGACAGGCGGCGATTTCCCTGCCGCCGCTGAACATGACGCTTGCACGTTATCAGATAGTTCAGGCGCTGAAGAGTGGAAAAATTCGTGGCCGCCATGCCCTGCATCCTCTTGATATACCGGCGCTGAGTCAGTTGCTGGTGAATGTGTCGAACCTGATTATCGACTGCCCGGAGATCGAACGGCTGGATATCCATCCTCTGCTGATTTCCGGCAGTGAGCTCAGCCTGCTGGATGTGTCCATGCAGCTTTGTGCACAGGGAGCAGAGGCACCGTCACGACTGGCGATTCGCCCTTATCCGCGCGAGTTGGAAGAGCGCGTTATACTGAAAGACGGATCACCGGCATTGTTCCGGCCAATCCTTCCGGAAGATGAGCCGCTGCTTAAAGCATTTATCCTGAAAGTCACTAAGGAAGACCTGTATTACCGCTACTTCAGTGAGATCAATGAGTTCACCCATGAAGATTTAGCGAACATGACACAGATCGACTACGACCGTGAAATGGCGTTCGTCGCCATTCGTACTGTGAATGATGAAAGTGAAATTATTGGCGTCACCCGGGCGGTCTCGGATCCGGATAATATTGATGCTGAATTCTCGGTACTGGTGCGGTCGGATCTGAAAGGTCTGGGGCTCGGAAGGCGGCTGCTTGATAAGATGATCCATTACGCGGCAGAGCACGGCCTGCAACGTCTGACCGGCATTACGATGCCCAATAACCGTGGCATGATCACGCTGGCCAGAAAACTCGAATTCGACGTCGATATTCAGATCCAGGACGGCATTGTGAACCTCTCACTGGCACTGGAAAAGACCCGGATTTCGCAGCAGAAAGCCGCGAGCCTGCGCCATGAACAGGCAAAAGATGCGCACATGGGGCAGGACTAATGGTATTATCGACCGATTGTGCGGTTACCACTGTCTGCTTGTGCCGCTAAAGCCATTACATGAAGAGAGAAGAAGCGCACTGTGATGTTGTCAAAATTTAAACGTAATAAACATCAACAACACCTTGCTCAGCTGCCCAAACTCCCCCAAACGGTTGATGCTGTAAAAACACTCTACTGCCCTGCAGATTTCCGTAAGACGCTGCTCGAAGCCATTGCCAACGCCACCCAACGGATTTATCTGGTCGCGCTCTATTTAGAGAACGATGATGGCGGTCGTGATGTATTGTCGGCGCTATATGCCGCCAAGCAGCAACGTCCTGAACTGGAGATTTGTGTGCTGGTTGACTGGCACCGCGCGCAGCGTGGTCGCATTGGCGCGGCAGCGTCAAACACCAATGCTGACTGGTATTGTCGCATGGCAAAAGAGCATCCTGAGCTTTCCGTGCCGGTGTATGGCGTTCCGGTCAATACCCGTGAAGCGTTAGGTGTTTTGCATCTCAAAGGCTTTGTTATTGACGATCAGGTGATCTACAGCGGCGCGAGCCTCAATGATGTTTATCTGCATCGTCATGAAAAATACCGCTACGATCGCTATCAGTTACTGTCCAACGCCCCGCTGGCAGATGCCATGATCGACTTTATGAAGAAGTCGCTCCTGACAGCCGCAGCGGTACAGCGTCTTGATCGTGAAGATCGCCCGAAAAGCATTGAGATTAAAAACGAAACGCGTCAGTTCCGTCAGAATCTGCGCAGCAGCGGTTATCATTTCAAAGACAGCGCAGGGAATGATGAGCTGGCAGTGACCCCTATCGTCGGTCTGGGCAAACAAAATGAGCTTAACCGAACTATCCATCATCTCATGGCCAGTACGGAACATAAGCTGACGCTGTGTACGCCTTATTTCAATATGCCTGCCATGCTGGCACGTAATATTATTCATCTGCTGCGTCGTGGTAAGCAGGTTGAAATTATCGTGGGTGACAAAACCGCAAACGATTTTTATATTCCGCAGGATCAGCCATTCAAAATCATCGGTGCCTTACCGTATTTGTATGAAATTAATCTGCGTCGTTTCCTGAGCCGTTTACAACGCTTCGTGGACAGCGGACAGTTGATTGTCCGCCTGTGGAAAGACGGTGATAACAGCTATCACCTGAAGGGAATGTGGGTGGATGACCGCTGGCAACTTATTACCGGTAATAACCTGAATCCTCGCGCCTGGCGTCTGGATTTGGAGAATGCCATTTTGATCCATGATCCGCATAAAGAGCTGGCGATCGCGCGACACAAAGAACTGGAAGAAATACGCCAGCACACGCAGGTTGTCTCGCATTATATGGAGCTGGAAAGTATTCCTAATTACCCGGTGAAAGTCCGTAAGCTTATCCGCCGTCTGCGCCGGATACGTATCGACAGATTAATCAGCCGGATTCTGTAATTGGCTATACTGAAAGCCTGATCATCGTGATCGGGCTTTTTTGTATTTGGAATTCCACTTTGTGATGCAAAAATTCTCCTGGCTCTCAGGCTTCCTGTCATTATGCTTATAGCAGGCGCAGCTGCTGGCTACAGCGCTTACCATCTTATCCATTATTAAAAGTGCATCCCTGCACTCTCTCCGTAAGAATTACAGCTGTATTTCCTTTCCTTTGCGGTGCAATTTCATCGATACGACCAAAGCGATCAAACACATTACGCAGACATACCAGAAAAATACTTCCTCTATATTCCAGGATTTAAAGGTCAGGGCGACATATTCTGCCGAACCACCAAACACAGCATTTGCAACCGCATAAGATAATCCGACACCCAATGCCCTCACTTCCGGCGGGAACATTTCCGCCTTTAATAATCCGCTGATTGATGTGTAAAAACTGACAATCAGCAGTGCCAAAACAATAAGTCCGAAGGCGATATAAGGACTGGTAACGGTTTGCAGAATATACAAAATCGGGATGGTGAAAACAGTCGCCAGGCCGCTGAATATCAACATAGAACTGCGTCGACCTATTTTATCCGAGAGCCCGCCAATAATAGGCTGCAAACACATAAAGACAAACAGGGCGACGGTCATTAAGGCACTCGCTGTTTTGGTATCCATCCCGGCAGTATTCACCAGATATTTTTGCATATAAGTGGTGAAGGTATAGAAGGTCAGGGAACCTGCCGCCGTGAACCCTAATACCATCATAAATGCCTTTTTATGCTTCCATAAACCCGAGAGGGTACCAGCATCTTTATGCTCACGAGTTTGTTTATCTGATGTTTCGTTCAGTGAACGCCGCAGGAACAACGCCACGACAGCAAGCACAGCGCCCAAGGCAAATGGGATCCGCCACGCCCAGGATTTAAGCTCATCATTGGAGAATATCTGCTGCAGTATAACCAGAACCAGAAGTGCTAATAGTTGCCCACCGATCAAGGTCACATACTGAAATGAAGCATAAAAACCGCGACGTCCTTTAATCGCAACTTCACTCATATAAGTTGCGCTTGTTCCGTATTCCCCACCAACAGAAAGCCCCTGGAATAGACGGGCGACCAGTAATAATACCGGTGCCCAGCTGCCTATCGTCGCGTAGGTTGGCAAACAGGCGATCACCAGCGAACCGCAGCACATCATGCAGACCGAGATCATCATTGAGTTTTTGCGCCCATGTTTATCGGCGATATAACCAAATAACCATCCTCCAATAGGGCGCATAAAGAATCCTGCGGCAAAAACGCCTGCAGTTTGTAATAACTGGGTTGTACTGTTTCCGCTGGGGAAAAATGAAGAAGCAAAATAGAGCGAACAAAAGGAATAGACGTAGAAGTCAAACCATTCGACCAGATTTCCCGAAGATGCCCCCACAATCGCAAAAATACGTTTCTTCTTATCTTGCTGATCATGATTCTCAGATTGAGATCCCAGAGTATCCTTCATATTATTTTCTCCCAATAGTTCCTGCTATAAGCGTGGTTAAGGCTATTTTTTATCGATAGGAAATATTGAGTTAAGCAACGAATGGATAAGGAAGAGAGGAAAGTTGACGAGTTACCTGCGTTTGCGTTGTTTTTTGTGATGCAGCGCGTGGATAAATGTAATTTTTAGTTAAATTCCGCATAGCAAAAAGCCCCGCACTTTCGTACGGGG